>JAEDKI010000176.1 GCA_016295895.1 Clostridiaceae bacterium
TGGTCGATGCTTTCTATTTTGATATCACCGGAGCAGGTTATTTCAGCCCGGCCCGAGATTGTTGCACTGTTTGCGCCCAAAACGGTTACATTAACCGCACCGTCAACCGTCAGGGATCCCGCAACGGCAGGACCTTTTTCGTTGGTAATTATTACATCACCCGAGCAGGTGATGTCCGCTATGCTCGTGATTGCGGACGATTCGGAATCGGCGGTGACCATAACATTGGTTGCGCCATTAACTGTTAATGTGCCGTAAACCGCATTAACACCTGAGTTGCTGATGCTGACCCTGCCGGAGCAGGTGATATCTGCGGATTTGCATATTGTCGGAGCACTTGCACCCGAAACGGTAACATCGACCGCATTGTTAACCGTCAGCTTTCTGTTTATTGCAATGCTTTTGTCATTGGTAATTTCAACATTGCCCGTGCAGGTGATATTTGCGTCGCCCGTGATTGCAGGGGCGGAAGCGGATGTTGTAACCGAAATATCCGTTGCACCGTTAACCGTAAGATCGCCGCAGACTGCGATATAACCGGCACTATTAATTTTAACCTCACCGGAGCATGTAATGTCTGCCGAGCCGTTGATTACAGGTGCACTGTTGCTTGTGTTAATAATCGAAACGTCAGAGGCATCGGTTACGGTTAAATCGGCTACGGAAGGTGCATCAGATGCGGTAACGACAATATTTGTTTCTCCGTTGCCCTTGACTGTGCTGAGCATCTCGGTTGCCGTGAGAGTGTTTGTATCGGGGTCATATCTGACCTTTCCGCCGTCGGAGAGAACATCGTCTTTGTTCGCATCGGTAACGGCTATTCCGTTAACCGTTACGTTGTATTCCGTGTCAGCCAATGCCCATGTTGCGAAAAGCGCCGTAAGCATCAAGCAGAAAACGAGAATACTCAGAACCTTTTTGCTTGAATGTTTAATCTTCATTTTCCAACCTCCTATTTTGTATTAAAATACACTTTATTTATATTATAAAATCGGTTATTTGTCAATAGAAACGGCACGAAATGATATTAAAACGGCGTGAATTGACATTTTAATGCTTGAAAATTAATAATAATCCCATTTATTCCGTTCCAAACCGATAGTAAAAAAAGAAAAATCCGACATCTCTGCCGGATTCTTTGTTATGCATTTATTTCTTATCGGACATCTGCCGTTTCGGAGCTTTCCATTTCGTTGAGCAAGGGCGGGCGGAACATATCAAAAGCTTTGTTGATAACATCAATAACAACCTTTCCGTCATCTCCGCCGTATTCGCCGTCAAGAGTCCATGGAAGCTTTGAGCCGTCAAGAACCTCGATTTCAATGTGAGAGCCTTTAAGCAGATGAATATATCTTTCGTCAAAGTCTTTTTTTACAACGCTCGTCAGCGTGTCTGCCCATGCCCTTGCGCTGCCCGGGTTTCCGGCAAGAAAAACTTCAAATTTGCCGTCGTTGAGGCAAACCTCTTTTTCGCTCAGATGGATAATTTTGCCGACGGTGTATGAATTTGAAATTGAGCCGAAAACAAAATCGCCTTCAAGCGTTTTATCGTCAACCGTAACCCTCATCGGGACGGGATGGATATCTTTTATTTCCTTTGCGGCTTCATAGAAATAAGCAAGTCTGCCGATTCTGTTCTTCAGCTTCTGAGGGGCGGCATATGCACATTCCGTGAAAGCTCCGAACGAGGCGACATATGTAAAATATCTGCCGTTGAACCTGCCGATATCGTTGGGCAGAGCCGATTCTTTAACGATGAGCTGAGCCGCTTTGCGGGGCTTTGTCGGCAAGCCGAGGGTGTTGGCGATGTCGTTGGTTGTACCCGCCGGGATAAATCCGACCTTCGGCTTCTTTTTCAGCTCCATGATTCCGTTGAGCATTTCGCAGAACGTTCCGTCTCCGCCACGGCAGACGATTATGTCGTAGTTTTCGCCGAATTCACGGGCGTATTCGGTTGCGTCGCCCGATTTTGTGGTGTTCAGCACGGTGATGCCGTAGCCGTGAACGCCGAAAATGTTGGTCGCTTCAAGCAAATCGTCGTTGAGCTTGTTTCTGCCCGAGCGGGGATTGATTATCATCAGAAGCATTTTTTTCATTCAGGATACCTGCACTTTCTGTTTTTGAAAAATAAACAAGTTGAAAAGTGTATTTCAATTAATATACCATTTTTTATAAAATTTAGCAAGCTTTATTTTTCAGACTGAGCCATGATGAAAAATATCAGCCGTTGATATTGACAAGTGAAGGAAAAAGATATATAATTCTTAATACATTTGGGCCTGTAGCTCAGTTGGGAGAGCGTTCGGTTCGCATCCGAGAGGTCAAGGGTTCGAATCCCTCCAGGTCCACCACAGAAAAGCACTTCTTCGGAAGTGCTTTTTTCAATAAAATTATTCCTTTCGGAACAAGTGAAATACGCCTGCGACAATCGGTTCTTCGGAGACGCATAACCCTGCGGATTTTCCGAGCTTTTGTTCGCTTTCAGGCGGGCGAACGCAGTTCGCCCCTAACATTGTTGCCGATTATTTTTGCTGATTTATCGGAAAAATACTGCAATTATCAGTTCGATTTCCCTTTGAGCCAAAGGAGGAAGTTTATAATGAACTCGGAAACCGCCATGAAAAAGATACCGAACAGTCTGTTCTGTTCAATCCCGTCGGGAGGGCATGTTCAGGGAATCGCCCTTGACACGGAGCATAATTACATGTATGTCTCATTAACAACGGCGCTCGCAAAGGTCGATATGCAGGGCACTGTTATCGGCTATGTTGAGGGGCTGACCGGCCACCTCGGAAGCATTGCTTTCAACGGTGAAGACGGGAAGATTTACGGTTCGCTTGAATACAAGCACGATTCAATCGGAAAGGACATAATTAAAAATATCAATGCTTCTCTTGCCGATGAGGATGCATTTTATGTTGCGATATTCGATGCAGAAAAGATTGACCGCCCCGGTCTTGATGCCGAAAAGGACGGAATCATGACCGCCGTTTATCTTAACGATGTTGTCAATGACTATTCCGCCGTTCTGCCCGACGGAAAAAGGCACAGATACGGCTGCTCGGGAATAGACGGCTTATCGTTCGGACCTGTGTTCGGCAAACCGGGAGACAGCGAAAAAATGCTGTTTGTTGCTTACGGAATATACGGAGACAAAAGCAGAACAGACAACGACTGTCAGATTATTCTTGAATATGATTGGAGAGCGTTTTCGGGAATTGCAAAGCCGCTTTTGCAGTCAGCTCCGCACCATGAGGGTATAAGATGCACAAACCGTTATTTCCTTTATACGGGGAACACGGATTACGGAATTCAGAATCTCGAATATGACGCCTTTAACGGAGACTGGCTTGCTGCGGTTTATCAAGGGCAGAAAAAGCAGTTTCCGAATTATCCGATGTTTGTAATCGACGGAAGCGTTGCGGCAAAGGAAGCGGAAATTCCGGGTCAGAACGGCGAAAAGGGGCTGATGCTGTCTCTGAAAAAAGAGGGTATTTTTGACCCGAAAACCGGCATTTGGGGCATCGGCTTCGGCTACGGTCAGACCGGCATTCATTCCTTTGGCAACGGATATTTCTATTTTTCTCACGACATGCGTGTTTCCGACAATCAGTGGGGCACAACCGCCCGACTTTATCGCCGCAACGGCACGGAATTTGAATTGATAGTCTAAAAAAACAAACGGCAGGGATTTGCTCCCTGCCGCTTTTATATGCTTGGTATAATTAATATGTAACAACAAATTCCTGCTTCCAGGTGCCGAGAACCTTAACATCGATGATGT
>JAEDKI010000020.1 GCA_016295895.1 Clostridiaceae bacterium
ATTCCGTTCAACGGCTCCGCACTTTCAAGCCTGCTCCTGAGAAAACCGCTGAGCAGGAAGAATAATTAATCATTAAAAACGGGCGGCAAAAAAGCCGCCCGCAACAATTATTCCGTTATTTCCCCAACGCAAAAATCGCCGTCAACAGCGGTGATTTTTGCTTTTACGATGCCGTGAAGCGGTTTGTCGGAGACAATTTTGACCGGGGTATAATTTGCCGTGTAGCCCTGAGCGAAGCCGCCGTGATGTTCCTCAACGAGGATTTCAAGCGTTTTGCCAATCTGATTTTCAAGGTATTGACGGCGTATTTTTTCGGTCGCTTCAATCATTTGAGCGGCTCTGCGCTCTTTTTCGTGCTTATCGACCTGCTCCTGCATTTTTGCCGCAGGAGTGCCGGGTCTGACCGAATAGGGGAAAACATGAACCTTTTCAAATCCGACCTTTTGGGCAAAGCGGAGAGATTCTTCAAAATCCTCAAGGCTTTCTCCGGGGAAGCCGACCATGATATCCGTTGTCAATGCCGTGTCTGCAAATGCCGAACGGAGCTTCAGACAAAGCGTATAATATTCCTCTGCCGAATAATGACGGTTCATGCGCTTCAGAGTTTTATTGCAGCCGCTCTGAAGTGAAATATGAAACTGAGGACAGAATTTGTCGATTTCAGCAAGCTCTGCGATAATTTCGTCGGTGATATGGTCGGGTTCAAGCGAGCCGAGACGAACTCTTTTTATTCCGTTGAACGATGCGGCAAGCCGAACGGCGTCAACGATGGATTTTCCGCAGTCCGTGCCGTATGCGGAAAGATTGATTCCGACAAGCACGATTTCTTCAAATCCGTTTGCTTCAAGAGATGCAAGCTCGCTTTTTAATTCATCAAGCGGCTTTGAACGCACTCTGCCCCTTGCATAGGGAATAATGCAATAAGAGCAAAAACGGTTGCAGCCGTCCTCAATTTTAACGCTTGCTCTTGTTCTTTCTCTGAAATCGGTGATTGTTCCGCCCGAAAAGCTTTCGCCCGTGCAATGCTGTTCAACGGAAAAAATCCTGCCGCTTCCGTTGATATACTGCATAATGAAATCATAAAGGCGTGAGTTGCTTTTGTTGCCGATAACGATATCCGCTTCGCTGAGCTTTTCGCCGTATTCGGGGAATGCCTGCGGCATACAGCCGGTGAGAACAACAATGCTGTCGGGATGAAGCTTTTTGAGCCTTCTGACCGTCTGACGGGTTTTTCGGTCGCTTTCGGCGGTGACCGTGCAGGAGTTTATGATATAGACATCAGCCTGTTCCGACGGGTCTGTAATAATGAACCCGTGCCGTTCAAGATTCTGAGCCATTGTCTGAGTTTCATATTGATTAACCTTGCAGCCCAAGGTGAAAAATGCGGCTTTCATGTTTTGCCTCCGTATCAAAAATAACTGTAATGATTATATCAGAAAAAGCAGTGATAATCAATGCCGCATTTAACATATATTTTTTTGAAGCATTTTATCTATATTTTCTCAAAAGGGGAGTCTGATATGAAAAAAATCATAAAAGCGGCTTTATCGTTGACTATGGCGGCGGTTCTGACCTTTTCGCTGTTCTCATGGGCGTTTGCCGCAGCAGATACTGCAACGCCTGTTGAAATCAAAGCCAAAGCGGCGGTGCTTATGGATGCCTCAACAGGCAGGGTACTGATGAAATACAACGAAAACGAAAAGCTGTATCCCGCTTCGGTAACAAAAATAATGCCGCTTCTGCTGATAACTGAGGCAATTGACGAGGGGAAAATTGCTTTGAGCGATGTCGTGACGGTTTCGGGCTCGGCGGCTTCAAAGGGCGGCTCTCAGATCTGGCTGAAAGAGGGCGAGCAGATGACCGTTGACGATTTGCTCAAAGCGACGGCGGTTTACAGCGCCAACGACGCCTGCACGGCTCTCGGCGAATACCTTGCGGGCAGCGATGAAGCGTTTGTTAAAATGCTTAATGACCGTGCAAAGGAGCTCGGAATGAACAACACTCATTTTGAAAACTGCACGGGGCTTGACGACACAACCGATTCTCATCTGACAACCGCCATGGATGTTGCAACCATGTCAAGGGAGCTTCTGAAGCATGAGCTGATCACCAATTACACAACAATATGGATGGATTCGCTTCGTGACGGCAAAACGGAGCTTGTCAACACAAATAAGCTTGTCCGTTTCTATGAGGGCACAACAGGGCTGAAAACGGGCACAACCTCAAAAGCCGGTTGCTGTGTTTCGGCAAGCGCAATGAGGGACGGAACTCATCTGATTGCCGTTGTAATGGGCAGCGACAACAGCAGCGACAGATTTGAAACCGCAAAAGCCATGCTTAATTGGGGCTTTGCGAATTTTTCAACCGTAAAGCCCGAAATCGATTCTTCGCTGATTCCCGATGTCGGTGTTATAAACGGAGTTATAGAAAAAATAACGCCTAAAATTCCGCAGGTCAGCCCCGTTCTTGTTGAAAAGGGCAGGGAAAACGAAATAACTCAGACCATCGACCTTGCCGTTGATGTTGAGGCTCCCGTTGAGCAGGGTCAGGTTCTGGGAACGGTAACATTCAGGCTCGGTGACGATTTGCTCGGCGAATATAATCTGACCGCCCCCGACCAAATCGGAAAGCTGACATTCGGGATTATTTTTACAAGAATTCTGCGCTCGGTTGTTTTATAAAAATACTGTTTGCATTGTTATAATTAATATGGTAAAATGAATATGAAGCATAGTGAACTTCTTCAAACATTTGCTTTATTTTGCAATTGAGAATATTAATCAAAGATGCACCCGCCGTAAATAAGAATTTATTATAAATTTTGCTCTAAACTGTTGCAAAGATAGCTTTTATGGGGTAAAATATATTAAATAATCAGCATTTATAGTGGGGTGTGATTCAGAGATGATTAAACTCAATCTCAACTATGCGGGCGAAAGCGCCTGCAAAAAGAGCCTTGAGGCTATGCAGCCCGAGGTTTCAAAGGCACATTCAATGCTTCATGACGGCACGGGTCTCGGCAGCGATTTTCTCGGCTGGGTTGATCTTCCCGTTAACTATGATAAAGCGGAATTTGCTCAGATCAAAGAGTGTGCGGAAAAAATCAAAAAGGATTCTCAGGCGCTTGTCGTTCTGGGCATCGGCGGCTCATACCTCGGCGCAAGAGCCGCAATTGAATTCATAAAGTCAAATAACTATAACCTTATGAATAAAGATACTCCGGATATCTATTTCGGAGGCAACACGATAAGCTCATCTGCCGTTTCGGAGCTTATTCAGCTTGTTGACGGCAAGGATTTTTCAATCAATGTTATTTCAAAATCCGGAACCACAACCGAAACTTCAATCGCTTTCCGCATTTTCAAGGAACTGCTTGAAAAGAAATACGGCAAGGAAGAAGCGGCAAAGAGAATTTATGTCACCACCGACAAGGCGAGGGGAGCGCTCAAAGCGCTTGCTGACAGCGAGGGCTACAAGACCTTTGTTGTTCCCGATGATGTCGGCGGCAGATATTCGGTTTTAACCGCTGTCGGTCTGCTCCCGATTGCCGTTGCAGGCATTGATATCGACGCTCTCATGCAGGGTGCGGCGGCGGCAAGAGAAGCCTATGCAAAAGACGATGTTCTTTCAAATGATTGCTATAAATACGCTGCAATCAGGAATCTGCTTTACCGCAGCGGCAAGAAAATTGAAATGCTTGCGGCTTATGAGCCCTCTATGACCATGTGGTGCGAGTGGTTCAAGCAGCTCTACGGCGAGAGCGAAGGCAAGGACGGCAAGGGAATCTTCCCCGCTTCTGCAATTTTCTCGACCGATCTTCATTCGCTCGGTCAGTATATTCAGCAGGGCGAGCGCAGTCTGTTTGAGACGGTTATCTGGGTCAATGAGCCCAAGACCGATTTTGAAATCGGCTATGACGAAGAAAACGGCGACGGTCTCAACTTTGTAGCCGGCAAAACCGTTCACTATGTCAACAGCAAAGCTTTTGCGGGCACGGTTCTTGCACACACTGACGGCGATGTCCCCAATATTATTATCGAAATCGACAAACAGGATGAATTCAACCTTGGCTGGCTGATTTATTTCTTCGAGAAGGCCTGCGGCATTTCAGGCTATATTCTCGGCGTTAATCCCTTCAATCAGCCCGGCGTTGAAAGCTATAAAAAGAATATGTTCGCTCTTCTCGGCAAGCCCGGTTATGAGGCTCAAAGAGATGAGCTTGAAGCAAGACTTAAATAAAACCACACAGGAGGATTATTAAAATGGTAAATCTTATTATCGGCAACAAGGGCTCAGGCAAAACCAAAAGACTCATCGAACTCGTTAACAGCGCTGTTGAAAAGTCAAACGGCAATGTTGTCTGCATCGAAAAAGAAAGGCTCTTGACATATAATGTTAATTACAGAGCAAGACTTGTTGAAACCGATCATTACAATGTTTCAGGCTATGAAGCTTTCTACGGCTTCCTTAGCGGCATTGTTGCAGGCGACCATGACATAACCGATGTTCTTGTTGACGCAACTCTTAAAATCGGCGGCAAGGATTTTGCTGCTCTTGCAGCTTTCCTTAAGAAGGTTTCCGAGCTTAGCGACATTGCAGAACAGGATTTCACCTTCACAATTTCTGCAGACGAGAGCGAGCTCCCCGAAGAAATCTTTACATTCTGCAAAAAAATCTGAATTTAAATCAAAATTTTAGTTGACAAATTGCGCTCATAAATATATAATATTTGGTGCGTGATTTTAGGTGAAAAGTTTATGATATTGGATTTAGAGCCTATTTTCAATAATGAGGGTATGGTCAGGGAGTTTGATTATGAGCTTGACCTTTCGTCTCAGGAGCTGAGCGGAACAAAGCCTTTTGCTTCGCCCGTCAGAGTCAGCGGCTCGGTCGGCAATTACACAGGCATTGTTGAAATGCGTGCAAAGGCTGATTTCGTGCTTGAGCTTTGCTGTGACCGCTGTGCAAAGCCGATAAGCGTTGCGCAGAAAGTCGATATTTTTCATACTCTTGTTACTCATCTCAACGATGAGGCAAACGACGAGCTTTTGCTTGTCAATGAGCTTCGTTTTGATCTTGACCCGCTCGTGACGGAGGATATTTTCCTCTCTCTCCCGTCAAAATTCCTCTGCAAAGAGGATTGCAAGGGAGTTTGTCCGAAATGCGGCAAGGATCTTAACACGGATTCATGCAGCTGCGAAAAAGAGATTGATCCCCGCCTTGCGGCTCTTAAGCAGCTTTTGGATAATTAAAATAAAAACCTTACGGTTTAATAAAGCACAAAATTAAGGAGGTGCTTCGGCATGGCAGTACCCAAGAGAAGAGTTTCCAAGGCAAGAAGGGATAAGAGACGCTCCAATGTTTGGAAGATGTCAGCTCCCCAGCTTGAAAAGTGCTCAAACTGCGGTGTATACAAGAGATCCCACAGACTTTGCCCCGAGTGCGGTTACTATAACGGCAAGCAGGTAGTTGTTAAGGAAGCATAAGTCTGAGCAAATGATGATTTAAGCGCAGTCAATGCCCGAAGCGGCATTGCAGTTGAAACTGAGAAAAGCCGTAAGGCAGCTCGGTTTCTTTCGCTTATCCAAAAAAGAATTACGGAGCTTTGTTCTTTGCGAACAAAAGCTCCGTTTTCTTTGTCTGCTAAACAATAAAGGCTTGTATCGGTTTAACTGTTTCCGATACAAGCCTTATATTGTTCATTGGATTTTGCTTTTGATTATTGATACGGTTTAATTATAAATCAGTCTTTTTCGACATAATCGTGGAATACTATCTTAACGGCGTCTCTCGGAACTTCAAAGCGGCGCTCCTCAACGGTATCGCCTTTTTTAACGCCGTCAAGCTTTGCAAGCAGATAGACATCCTTAACAACCTTGCCGTCTTTGTCATATGCCGTGTAGCCGATTTTGAGACCTTCTTTTCTTGAGCCGATTCCCATAATCTGAACATCGGCATAGCCGCTGGCGTTGTTTGAAATGCCGTCGTCCTCAATTTTGATGTTTGTTATCGTTCCGACGGAATTGCCGTAAACATAGTAGCTGCTGAGAACGAACTCAACATTGTTGACTGTTTCAATGTATTTAACGGCGTAAGTCTCGCTGCTGTTTTCTTTTGTATTTTCGGGCGGAGCGACCGTTTCTCCGAACGGGTTGACATAAGAATAATCTGCAAGGGCGGTTGTTGCGGGTTCATCGGGAACATTGGAGCATCCGAAGAAGCAGAGTGCAACGAGCACAAGAACAAAGAATACGCTGATTGCTGATTTCATTAAATTCAAATCCTTTCGGTAATATATTTATATTGTAGCATATGTTATCTGAATTTTCAACCGATTTTTGACAGTCAGACGCTTTTATCCCAGTCAAATTTTGTCAGCTTGCCTTTCAGCAGTAAATCTGGGAAATTCCATTGTCTGAGAACCTCATAAACGCCGATGGCAACGGTGTTGGAAAGGTTAAGGCTTCTTGCGGAGCTGTTGTTAATCATCGGCAGGCGAACGCAGCTTTCTTTGTTTGCAAAAAGGAGATCTTCGGGCAGACCCGCAGTCTCCTTGCCGAAAACAAGATAGCAATTGTCGGGATATTCAACCTGCGAATAGATTTTGGTTGCCTTTGTGGAAAAATAGAAAAACTTACCGTCTTTGTTTTTCTCAAAAAAATCCGAGAGGCTCTCATAATATGTTATATCAAGCAGATGCCAATAATCAAGACCCGCTCTTTTCAGCTTTGCATCGTCGATTCTGAATCCCATCGGCTCAACAAGGTGAAGCCGTGCGCCCGTTGCGGCGCAGGTTCTGGCAATGTTGCCCGTATTTTGCGGAATTTGCGGTTCGACGAGAACAATATTTAAATTTGGCATTTTATGACTTCCTTAAAAAGTATTGGCATTATTTTTATCGCCCTCTCAGGATAAAATATTAATGTCAACACCGTACAATTAACTGCCGTGAGACAATAATTGTGCGGTATTGCCTTATTATAATATCGGATTGGAGGGATAAAAATGTTTGCTTCTTCGAGAAATAACATGATTAAAGGCATGGGCATAGGCCTTGCCGTCGGAACTGCCGCTGCGATTGCGGGAACTCAGCTTATGTCTCCCGGCACCAGAAGAGCCTGCAAGAAGGGCGCTGCAAAGTGCATGAGAAATGTTGAAAGCATGGTAAACGGCATAGTTTCAATGACAAAATAATCAACTGTTAAAGTTACTCATCGCTTTTTCGGTTTCCCCGTTAACCATAAGCACGGCGGCGGCGCAGGCGTTTTCGGCGGCGTCCCTCAGAGCGTCAAGCTCATCTTTTTTGAAGCTTGAAAGCACCCAGTCGGCAAGCTCATAGTCAGGATGCGGCTTTTGACCTATGCCGAGCTTGATTCTCGGCATCGCATCGGAATTCATCTGATAAATTATGCTTTTCATTCCGTTGTGGCCGCCGTCGCTGCCCTTGCGCCTGATTCTCATTTTGCCGCAGGGCAGGGAAATATCGTCAAAGACAATAATGATTCTTTCGGGCGGAATCTTATAGAACGATGCGGCTTCACGAACGGCTTCGCCGCTGTTGTTCATAAAGGTCTGCGGCTTCATCAGCAGGCATTTGTGCCCTTCAAGGTCGATTGAAGCCGTGACCGCCTTGAACTGAATCTTGTTGATTTTAACGCCGTTTTTGTCGGCGAGCAGATCGGCAAACAGAAAGCCTGCATTGTGGCGTGTAAGCTCATATTTTTTGCCCGGGTTGCCAAGACCGACAATCAGGAATTCGGGAGGGCCCGATGGGGTTTTTCTTTTAAAAAACGGACTCATTATGACTGAAATTCTCCTTATTTTTCTGCAGGGGCTTCTATGGGAGCTGTTTTGGTTTCTTCAACGCTCTCCGTTCCGTCGTCATATTCCTCGGGAGTTTCGGAATATACTATACTTATTTCCATCTTGTCAACAAGTGCATGGATTTCATCGTCAGACATCAGAATCTGAGAACTGAGAATGCTGAAAGAGGTCGGAACGGTTGCTCCGGGCGCAATGCTGAGAGCGCCGCCGAGGCTTGTGCCGATATAAACGCCGTCTTTGCCGTTATCCTTAACCTCAAAGCCGTAAACGGTGATGTTGGTATCGCCGGTGTTTTTGATGTTGATCATCTGATCGAAGGCAAGCCACTCCGAGGGGGCTTCAAAGAATTTTGCGGCGGTTTCTTCGCCCATCTGATATTCATTAACAAGAGATTTTTTGAATCTGTCGGGATTCATGGAGTAGGCTTCGATGATTCCTGCGCCCTGAACAAAATCCTCTTTTACTGCCGAAACCTCTCTGCCCGAGCCTGAATCGCCGGATCCAAAGAGAAAATAAGCGCCGATACCTGCCGCCGCAACAACGGCAGCGATGATAATTGCAATAATAATTTTCTTCTTCATTCTTTTTGTCCTCCAATTAAAGTAATGGAAAAATTCCGTATTCATTATGACAGATTTTTATATTAAAAACAATAGTTTTTATGTTAATTTTTTGCGTCATATTGTTTCTTGATATTACGAAGCGTGATGTTGAACATTATAATATGAGCCAATAATATAATTACATATTACCTGCTTATCTTCCGAAAGTCAGAAATCACGCTTGATTTTGATAAAAAAGTCTGACCTTTCGACGAAAAGTCAAAGAATTGAAAAAACTTAAAAATTAAAGAAAACAGAAGAAAACAGGAGATAAATTCAAATATTGAGGCATAAAAACTGAAATCTGACCTTTTCTGACCTTTGACCTTTTGACCTTTCCTGACTATAATGTAAGCAAAGGTCAAAGAAAGTCAAAGACAAACCGCCGAAACGGCGGGCAGACATAAAAAGAAAAGAGCTGATGAAAATGAGTCTTAGCAATCAGATAGCAAGGATTTTGCTGGAAATGCTTGACAGCGACGGCACAACCGAAATTCAGCGCAACGAGCTTGCGCAGTCCCTCGGCTGTGTGCCGAGCCAGATAAATTACGTTATCTCCTCCCGCTTCACTCCCGAGCAGGGCTATATCGTTGAGAGCAGGCGTGGAGGCGGAGGCTACATCAAGATAACGAGGGTCAATATTGACCGACCTTCGCTGATAATGCACACGGTCAACTATATCGGCGATTCGATAGATTATGCAACCTGCAACGCCAATATAATGAATCTTCTCCATAACGGCTCGATTGATAAGCAGAGCGCAAAGCTCCTGCTTGCCGCAACGGGAGAGAATACGCTGAAAGCTTTGCCTCAGCCCGAAAAAGACAGGGTCAGGGCTTCAATACTCAAACAAATGCTTCTGTCACTTAACACTTAAAAACGGGAAAGGATGATTGATTATGTTATGTCAGAACTGCGGAAAAAATGAAGCAACAACTCACATCAAGCAAATTATTAACGGCGATATGGCAGAGAGCCATCTTTGCTCCGAATGCGCCGCTCATCTGGGCTATTCGGATATGTTCTCGGGCTTCGGTCTGAATCTTTCGGAGCTGTTCGGAGGCTTCCTTGGCGATATGACTCCTTCGATGGCCTCAATCGGCACAAAGAGATGCGCAAAATGCGGAACTTCTTTTGATGAGATAGTCCGTGACGGCAGAGTCGGCTGTGCAGACTGCTACAGAACCTTCTATGACCGCCTTTTGCCCTCGATTCAGAGGATTCACGGCAAGATAAAGCACAACGGCAAGACGGTTTCGGCTTCAGCCGCAGAACCCAAGGTTGAAACAAAAGAAGAAAAAATCGAAAAGCTTAAAGCGGCAATGAATGACGCCGTTGCAAAGCAGGATTTTGAAAATGCGGCAAAAATCAGAGATGAAATAAAAGAGCTTGAGGGAGGCGAAAACAAATGAGCAAATGGTATTTTGAAAAAGGCGATCAGGGCGATATAGTATTGAGCACAAGAATCCGCCTTGCAAGAAACCTCGACGATTATCCGTTCCCCGCAAAGCTTGATGCGGCGGGAAAGAACAAGGTGAATTCAATCATAAAACAAGCCCTGTTTGAAAATGACGCCAAGGATTTCAGCTACATTGAAATGAAGGATCTTTCAAGGCTTCAGGCGGTTTCGCTTGCCGAAAGGCATCTGATAAGCCCCGAGTTTGCCTCAAAGCAGGACGGAAGTGCGCTTGTTCTTTCGTCTGATGAGAGCGTAAGCATTATGCTCTGCGAGGAGGATCACATAAGACTTCAGGTCATGAAAGCAGGCCTTGCTCTTGAGGAAGCTTATGACATAGCCGACAAGCTTGACAGTATGCTTGACAAAAAGCTGAAATATGCTTTTGACGAAAGAATAGGCTACCTCACCCAATGCCCGACCAATCTCGGCACGGCAATGAGAGCTTCGGTTATGCTTCATCTGCCCGCTCTGACCCGTTGCGGTCAGATGACAAGGCTTGCCAACACCGTTTCAAAGCTCGGTCTGACTATAAGAGGAGCAAACGGCGAGGGTTCACAGCCCAAGGGTGATATTTATCAGATAAGCAATCAGATAACCCTCGGAATAACCGAGGAAACTGCGATTGCAAACCTCAAATCAATAGTCCTCCAGCTCATCGCTCAGGAGAGAGCGGCGGCTGCGGAGATAGTCAAGAATCCCGCCGAGGAGGATAAAATATTCAGAGCGCTCGGAGTTCTCAGAAACGCAAGGCTGCTCAGCACCGACGAATTCATGGAGCTTATTTCCGTTGTAAGGCTCGGAGCGGCAAGGGGACTTATTGATGTCGGAATCGAAAAAATAAACGAGCTTATCGTCAACATGCAGCCCGCAACAATAAGCGCCTCAAACAGCGAGGCGAACAATCCCGCCGCAAGGGACGCTTACAGGGCAAAAGCGGTCAGAGAAGCTCTTGCATAAAAGAAAATATATGAATTAATGTTGCAATGCCGTTTCGGAGGCATTGCTTAAAGTAACCGATGAACAAGTAGGGTTACAACTAAAGGGGGAAATTATATGTATAGATTTACGGGATTCACGCAAAAGGCAAACGATTCGCTCAATGCGGCAATAACTGCGGCTGAAAACCTCGGCCACACCTATGTCGGCAGCGAGCATATTCTGCTCGGTCTGCTTGCGGAGAGCGGCGGCATGGCTTATCAGGCTTTGTCGGCAAGAAAAGTGACCTACAGCGAGGTTGAGGCGATAATCAAGAGCAGTATCGGCATCGGTTCGCCGACCGTTCTTTCGCCCAACGATTTCACTCCGAGGTCAAAAAATATAATTGACACAGCCATTGCACAGGGCAGGGGCATGGGTCATTCATATATCGGCACGGAGCATATTCTCATGGGCATTATCAGAGAAGGCTCAGGCATGGCGGCGGAAATACTCAGCCGCATGGGCGTTCAGCCTCAGGATTTGCTCAATGACCTTATGAATGCTCTCGGCAGCAGCGGCAGTCAGCCTGCGGGCAAGGGCGGAGCCGATGCAAAAGAAAAGTCGGACACTCCGACCCTCAGTCAGTTCGGCAGAGACCTGACGGTTCTTGCCATGCAGGGCAAGATTGACCCCGTCATCGGCAGACAAAAGGAAATTGAAAGGGTTATTCAGATTCTCAGCAGAAGAACGAAGAACAATCCCTGCCTTATCGGTGAGCCGGGCGTCGGCAAAACCGCAATCGCAGAGGGGCTTGCTCTTAAAATCGCAACGGGCGAAGTGCCCGAGCTGCTCCGAAACAAGAGAATAGTAACCCTTGACCTGACGGGCATGGTTGCAGGCACGAAATACAGGGGCGATTTTGAGGAAAGAATCAGAAACGCCATCGAAGAAGTTCAGAAAGCGGGAGATGTCATTCTGTTCATCGATGAGGTTCACACCCTCATCGGCGCAGGCTCGGCAGAGGGTGCGGTTGACGCCGCAAACATCCTCAAGCCGTCGCTTGCAAGAGGTGAAATTCAGATAATCGGCGCAACAACGCTTGAGGAATACCGCAAGCATATTGAAAAGGACGCCGCTCTTGAAAGAAGATTTCAGCCCGTAACCGTCGGCGAGCCGTCGGAGGAGGAAGCCATTGAAATCCTCAGAGGTATCAGAGATAAATATGAGGCGCACCACAAGGTTAAAATCACCGATGAAGCCCTGATTGCCGCAGTTAAGATGTCGTCAAGATATATCGGCGACAGATACCTGCCCGACAAGGCGATTGACCTTATCGATGAAGCGGCTTCAAGAGTAAGGCTCAAAGCCTTTACTGCTCCGCCGGATCTGAAAGCGCTTGAAAACAAGTTGAAAGCCTTGAATGAAGAAATGGAAGCGGCTGTCAACGCTCAGGATTTTGAACAGGCGGCTTCTATCAGAGACGAAAAGAACAAGCTTGCAAAAGACCTTGAAAACGAGCGTCAGATCTGGAAAGAAAAGAGCAACCGCTCAACGGGCGAGGTCGGCGAGCAGGAGATTGCCGCAATCGTATCTCAATGGACGGGAATCCCCGTTGTTCAGATAACTCAGGAGGAGAGCGAAAGACTGCTCCACATGGAGGATGAGCTTCACAGAAGAATTGTCGGCCAGGATGAAGCGGTCAGCGCAGTTGCAAGAGCCATCAGGAGAGGCAGAGCGGGTCTTAAAGACCCGAAGCGTCCTACGGGTTCATTCATATTCCTCGGCCCCACGGGCGTTGGCAAAACCGAGCTTTGCAAGACCCTTGCGGTTTCAATGTTCGGCGATGAAAATGCGATGATACGCCTTGATATGTCCGAATATATGGAGAAGCACACGGTTTCAAGACTTGTAGGTTCTCCTCCGGGATATGTCGGCTATGATGAGGGCGGTCAGCTCACGGAAAAGGTTCGCCGCAGACCCTATTCGGTTGTTCTTTTTGATGAAATCGAAAAGGCTCATCCCGATGTTTTCAACATGCTGCTCCAGATTCTTGAGGACGGCATCCTGACCGATTCTCAGGGCAGACGGGTTGATTTCAAGAACTGCATTATCATAATGACCTCCAATGTCGGCGCAAAACTGATAGCTCAGAGCGGTTCGGGCACTCTCGGCTTTGCGGCGGAGAGTAACGAGACTGCGAGCGAAAAGAAAATCAGAGAAGCCGTCATGGGTGAGCTGAAAAATGTGTTCAGACCCGAGTTTATCAACAGGGTTGATGATATTATCGTTTTCCACCGTCTTAATGAGGACAACATCAACGAAATTGCAAAGAGAATGCTTGATTCTCTCGGCAAGAGACTCAGAGAGCTTGACATCGATGTTGAATTCACAGACGAAGCAATAAAAGCAATTGCAAAGGCGGGCTTTGACCCGGTTTACGGCGCAAGGCCGCTGAGAAGAGCAATTCAGCAGCAGATTGAGGATAAGCTTTCCGAAGAAATGCTTGAAGGCAAGCTTTCCGCAGGCAAGAAATATCTTTGCACCCATGAGGACGGAAAATACGAGTTCAAGGAAGTAATTCCCGCCGATGCGGAATAAAATTCATATGTGGCAAAAAGCCGTGTGCTGAGAGGCATACGGCTTTTGTTTTTAAAAAACTTTAATTATTTACAAATATTTTACTATTAATTTTGATTAAAGTATGCTATACTATAAAGAAAGTTAAAATAGGGTAGTATCGGCAGGTGAAAAATATGGCGGTTACGGTCAGCGGAATTGAAAAAGGAAGCATTGCGGAAAACAAGGGAATCATGCCCGGAGATATGCTGTTGAAAATCAACGGGAACGAGATTAACGATGTTCTTGATTACCGTTTTTATATCAATGACAGGCGGCTCAGGCTTTTGCTGAGAACCGCCGGGGGCAAGCTCAGGCTTATGCAGATAAAAAAAGACGAGTTTGACGATATCGGGCTTGAATTTGAAACCTATCTCATGGACAGGCAGAGAAGCTGCAAAAATAAATGCGTTTTCTGCTTTATCGACCAGCTCCCGAAAGGGCTTCGCAAGAGCCTTTATTTCAAAGACGACGATTCAAGGCTTTCGTTCCTTTTCGGCAACTATATTACTCTCACCAACCTCACCGATGCCGAGGCGGAACGCATTATTAAAATGCATATCAGCCCCGTCAACATTTCGGTTCACACCATGAACCCCGAGCTGAGAGTTAAAATGATGGCGAATCCCAAAGCGGGCGAATCGCTGAAGTATCTGCGCCGATTTGCCGAAGCGGGCATTGCTGTCAACACTCAGCTTGTGCTTTGCCCCGGCATTAATGACGGAGCCGAGCTTGAATACAGTCTCAATGAGCTTTCAAAGCTTTATCCCGCCGTGAAAAGCATTGCCGCCGTTCCGGTAGGTCTTACGGATCACAGGCAGGGGCTTTATCGGCTTGAACCTTATAACGAACAAACGGCAGGCGAGGTCATTGATATTATCGATAATTTCAACCGTCGGTTTGAAGCCGTAAACGGCGAAATAATCGCTTATGCGGCAGATGAATTTTATCTTAAAGCAAAAAGACCGATGCCGCCCGAAGAATACTACAACGATTTTCCTCAGCTTGAAAACGGAGTGGGAATGTGGGCTTTGCTCAAAGCGGAATTTGAGCGGGCGTTGGAGGACTGCACGGTTACGAAGCTTGACCGAAAGGTTACCGCCGTAACGGGTGAGGCGGCTTATCCGCTGATTTCGGAGCTTGCGGAAAAGGCAGAGAAAAAAATCGAAGGCTTAAAGGTTAATGTCGTTGCAGTTAAGAATAAACTGCTCGGCAAAATGATAACCGTTTCAGGCTTGCTTTGCGGCGAGGATATATTCTCGGCGGTCAGCGGCATGGATTTGGGCGAGGAGCTTATTATCCCGCCGAACTGTCTGCGAAACGAAGGAGATATGTTCCTTGACGATATGACGGTTGACGGTTTATCCGAAAAATTAGGAATAAAAATAACTCAGAACGGAAGCAGCGGCGATGAACTGCTGAGTGCGTTTTCAGGCGAAAGAGGTGGCTTTTGAATGGCAGGCAATGTTGTTGCGATTGTCGGCAGACCGAATGTCGGCAAATCAACTCTTTTCAATAAGCTCGTGGGCGCAAGGCTGTCAATAGTTGACGACACCCCGGGCGTTACGAGAGACAGAATATACGGCGACTGTGAGTGGCTCGGCAGGCATTTCCTGCTCATTGATACGGGCGGTATCGAGCCGAAATCCGATGATATTATTCTCAAACAGATGAGGCGGCAGGCTCAGCTTGCAATTGACAGCGCAGAGGTTATTATTCTTGTGACGGATATCCGTTCGGGCGTTGTGGCAACCGATATGGAGGTTGCGGCAATGCTTCAGAAGTGCGGAAAGCCCGTTATTCTCTGCGTTAACAAGTGCGACGGAGTGGGCGAGCTTCCTGCGGATTTCTATGAATTCTATAATCTCGGTCTCGGCGACCCGATTCCCGTTTCATCCGTTCACGGCCACGGAACGGGAGACCTGCTTGACGAGGTTCTGAAATATCTCCCCGGAGCAGAAGAAACCGAGGATGAGGACGATGCAATCAAAGTTGCCGTTATCGGCAAGCCCAATGTCGGCAAATCCTCTCTTGTTAACGCAATTCTCGGCGAGGACAGAATGATAGTTTCCGATATTGCAGGAACGACAAGAGACGCAACGGATTCGGTTGTTGAAAACAGCTTCGGAAAGTTCGTTTTCATCGATACTGCGGGTCTGCGCCGCAAGAGCAGAGTTTATGATCAAATCGAAAAATATTCGGTTATCAGAGCCAAAATGGCGGTTGAAAGGGCGCAGGTCTGCGTTATTATGATTGACGCAACCGAGGGCTTCACCGAGCAGGATTCAAAGGTTGCGGGCATTGCTCACGAAATGGGCAAGGGCTGTATTATCGCCGTCAACAAATGGGATGCGGTCGAAAAGGACGGCAAAACCATGGATTCAATGCGCAAAAAGCTGATGAAGGATTTTTCGTTTATGAGCTATGCGCCGATAATTTTCATTTCGGCAAAAGAAAAAATAAGGCTTGACCGTCTCTTTGAACTTATAAAATTCGTTGATTCTCAGAACGCAATGAGAATTTCGACAGGCAAGCTCAATGATGTTCTTGCCGACGCAACGGCGAGGGTTCAGCCCCCGACCGATAAGGGCAAGAGGCTGAAAATCTACTACATGACTCAGGCTTCAACAAGACCGCCGACATTCGTCTGCTTTGTCAACAACGCCGAGCTTTTCCACTACAGCTATCAGCGTTATCTTGACAATCAGATAAGAGAGGTGTTCGGTCTTGAGGGAACGCCGACGAGAATGGTAATCCGTGAAAGAGAGTCAAACAAAAAATGATTGTTTTGGGAATTGACCCCGGCTATGCCATAGTCGGCTGCGGCGTTGTTGAATATCAGAACAACCGCTTCAGAATGATCACTTACGGAGCGATAACGACCGAAGCGCACACTCCGTTTAATGAAAGAATAGAAAAAATATATGACGGTGCGGCGGAGCTTATAAGCCGCTACAAGCCCGAAGCGATGGCGATTGAAAAGCTGTTTTTCAACACCAATCAGAAAACGGCGATTGATGTTGCTCAGGCAAGGGGCGCTCTTGTGCTTGCCGCTCAGAAAGCGGGAGTTCCGATTTTTGAATACACTCCGCTTCAGGTCAAGCAGAGCGTTGTCGGCTACGGCAGAGCGGAAAAGAAGCAGGTTCAGGAAATGACCCGTATCATGCTCGGCCTTGAGAAAATCCCGAAGCCCGACGACGCCGCTGACGCCCTTGCAATGGCTATCTGCCATTGCCACAGCGCAGGTTCGCTTATCGGGCGG
>JAEDKI010000177.1 GCA_016295895.1 Clostridiaceae bacterium
GCGGCAGTGATTATCACCGTCCGCACTCGCTTGCACGTCTCGGAAATCCCGTGACAGCCGTTTACTCACAGTCAAGAAAAGCCGAGGATATTCTCACATCGCTGAGGAACGGCCGCTCTTTCGTAACAAGCTCGGTTGACGGAGTGAGACTGAATCTGGAATACGGAGAAGCGGTAATGGGCGGCGAAACCGTTTTCAAGCCCGGCGAAAAGCTCAGAATAACCGCAGAAAATATGAAAATGACTTCGCTGATTCTTGTAACCGACAAATACGAAAAGAAGCTGTGCGCTCCGTCAAGCGGAAAAATAACACTGACCGAAGAGCTTGACAGCGATGTCAGATTTGCTTACATCAAAGCTGTCAGGGGCATAGGCAAATTTTCCGCTGTCTGCGCTGTGACAAATCCGATATACTTTAATAACAAGGAGGAATTAAATTGAGTACACCCGATACAACAATCAAAAAAAGAACCTCGCCGTTTCGTTACGGAATAGGTATGTTCGGTACCTCTATACCGATCAATATGTTCAAATCCTTTGCCGCCATATTCTATGTCGATATGCTCGGACTGGATATGAAAAAATACTCGCTTGTTCTTCTCATCTACACCTTCGTTGACGCAATAGATAATCCGGTTTACGGCTTCTTTTCGGACAGAACCCGTACAAAATGGGGCAGACGCAGACCTTGGCTTATCATAGGCACTCCCCTGCTAATTCTGTCGTTTATCCTTTTCTTCAATGTTCCGTCCTTCATCAGCAGTGAAAAAGGCTCGCTGTTTATCTATATGCTGTTGATGTATATTCTGACCGGAACTCTCGACTCGCTTATCAATGCGAACTACGGTGCGCTCTTCCCCGAGCTGTTCCCGAACGATACCGAGCGAGCTAAAACAAATGCAATCCGTCAGGTCTTTCAGCTTCTCGCCATGGTTATCAGTATTGCTCTTACCCCGGTGATAACAAAGGCTCTCGGCTATCAGCTTACCGCCGTTATTTACGGCTTGATCGCCCTTGTTGTAATTCTGTATTGCACGCTCGGCTGTAGGGAAAATCTTGAATATGAGGAAACCGAAAAGCCAAAGCTTATCGCAAGTATCATTGCACTTGTTACAAATCCGAAATTCTGGATATTCGGACTTGCCGGAGCATTTTACTCGGCGGCCTTTGCTCTTATTTCACAGGCCATACCTTTCTATGTAAAATACACGCTCAAGCTTGACAGCAGTATGACTACCGTTATGCTCGGAGTTGTACTGTTAGTTGCGGTAATCGGTATAATCGTCTGGTCGGTAGTCATCAAAAAGGTTGAGGTTATCAAAATCTGGAGACTCGGCTTTATGATTATGGCAATCGGTTTCGTTCCGCTGTATTTTGCGAAAAATCTTGTAACGGCGATCGTCATTGAATGTGTAATGGGCTTCGGAATCGCAAGCTGTCTTATCACAATGGACTGCATCGGAGCTAAAATTGTTGACGACGATTATGAGCGCCACGGAATAAGACGCGAGGGTATAATCAACAGCCTTGTCGGCGTTATGAACAGACTTAACGGTCTTTTTACATCGCTTGCGTTTTATGTTACATCTGAGGCTTTCGGCTTTGTAAGCGGCGACGAGCCGGGCGAAAATCCCGGTACGGCGGCAAAAATGCTTCTTTGCGTTTTCCCGTTCATCGCAATGGTTTGTGCAAGCATCTTTTCATTCTTCCTCAAGTTTAAAAAGGACGGCAATAACAATGAGCAGATATCTGATAATTAATGCAGATGATTTCGGATACAATCCTGAGCAGACAAGAGCTATCGACGAGCTTTATTCAAAAGGACTGATATCCTCTACCTCGCTTATGTCCGTTGCCCCCGACGCAAAAGCCGCCGCAGAAATTGCAAACAAGAAAAACTTTCCTGTAGGTATTCATCTTACATTAAATTCCGACAGCGAAACAAGCCGCTGGCAAAGCCTGAGCGGTGCAAAATCGCTCTCGGACGGCAGAGGACTATATTCCGATCAGCTCGGACTTGCGTTGCATCTCAGGCGCAAAGACGTTGCCGCCGAGCTTGAGGCACAGTATAAGTTTGCCGAAAACGCAGGCTGCGTAATTGACCACGCCGACAATCACAGCGCAACAATGTACGGAATAAACGGAAGGCGTTTTTATATTGACGCATACGATTTTTGCCAAAGACATTCCCTGCCCTACAGATACCCTAAGTCTGCCGATTTTATTGAAAGACAGCTCGGCAGAAAGGTTCCGTCTCCGATTATGATGCTGCATCGAAAAATGGTAAATGAGGGTTTAAAGCGAAATATTGTTTTGCTTGACGACTTGGTTTTCAACCCATGGAATATGCAAAGAATAGGCAACAAAGACGTTTTGCTGAAATACTATCTCGATGCGGTTGAGAATTGCCGTGAGGGTATTACCGAAATCTTTCTGCACCCCTCCTACCCTCTTGACAATACCGAAGCTCAGGGAGAATGGACAAAGCGTATATTTGAATTTGAGATTTTGAAAAGCGGCGCTTTGCTTGAAAAGGCAAAAAAAGAAAACGTCAAAGTAATTTCATGGTCACAAATAAAGGAATACGCTTCAGATCGTTCGGCTGACTGAACAAAAATTATAAGCAATATAAAAACTGCAGGCTATCCGAAAAGGACAGCTTGCAGTTTTGCTGTAACTATGAGATAAAAATGGACTGTCGCTTAGTGCGACAGCCCCTTCGTTTTTTGTAAGAATATCAATATGCAAACATGAAATAGATTGTTACACCAAGCGTAAGGATAAAGAATACGATTGCTGAAATCTTGGTAAGCTTAACAAGCTTCTGCTCCATCGTCCTGCCCTTGCTCTTGCCGAAGAATGTGTCGGCACCGCCGGAAATAGCTCCCGAAAGACCTGCCGAACGGCTCTCCTGAAGAAGAACAACAATTATAAGAAAAATAGCAAGGATTATAAGAACAGCTCCTAAAACGTACTGTAAAGCGCTCATAATCAAACCTCCATAAGTATTTTTACCGATTTATTTTAGCATACCCTTTCAGAAAATGCAATAGAAATTACCATAATTTTTTATTTTCGGCATACATTTCCCGTAATTATTCAAAAATATCGGGTTATCATAGAGTTAGGCGGTCAAAAAGACCGCCGGCGGAAAAGATAAAAATTGAAGCGTTTGCGATTTTTCCGCCGTTCGCCGTTCTCTTTTCGGAGGGAACGGCGGATTTTTTATATAAGTGAAAGCTGTTCGCCTGCATCCTCGGCACTCAGGGTTGCGCCTGCCGCCGGAAGATTTTTTGTCTTGTATCTGTACGGCTTTGCAAACTCGCCCGGGCTGTAATCTCTGACGAGCTTCACAACATGGCCTTTCTTGAGAGTCATAACCGCAACGCCCTGAGTGTCCTTTGTGGTTTTCGGAGCGATTGCGCCCGTATTGAACAGAAGCAGTCTGCCTGCCGTCGATTCAAGGACAAGATCGCAGTCCTCCTCAACCTTTCTCACGGCAACAAGGGGCGACTTGTTGCTGTAAGCCTTGATAAGCTTCTTTCTGTTCGTCTTAGTCTGATATGATGCAAGATCAACCTTTGCCGCCTTGCCGTTTTCAAAGAAGAACATTACATAGCCCTTGTAATCCTTGGTCGGCAGCATATAAACGGTGTTTTCGCCGTTGTCCATTTCCAGCTTTGTGGCGACAAAATCACCGAGCTGGCTCGCCTTGCCGAGGTCAAAATCAGCCGCCTTGGCTTTATAAACCT
>JAEDKI010000021.1 GCA_016295895.1 Clostridiaceae bacterium
GCTCGCGCTGCCGCCGAGCAGGGGAGAAAGGTCCATATTCGGCGTGAGACGGATTTAGCCGATATATAAATCATAGGAGCCGAGCTCAATCGCTTCGGTGTAATATTCGGCTGTGTAGTCTTTCAAAACCACCTTGAAACCGAGAGATACAAGCGAATTTTGTATAAGCTTTGCCGTTTCAAGCTTAAAAGGATTTTCTTTGTTGACAAGCAGAGAAATTTCTTTTTCGGTCACTTCTTTGCCGGCTTTTTCGATGATTGCCTTGGCTTCTTCAAGGCTCGGAGTTATGATTAGGTCTTTTGAAACGAGCGGATACCATTCGGGGTTAAACGGCGAATAGGTTTCTCTTGCGTGCCCCTGAAATGCCGTTGCAACAATTTCTTTGCGGTTTACTGCAAGATTTACGGCACGGCGCACTTCGGCGTTTGAAAAAGCCGCGCTCGCCGAATTGAACGCAAGATAAACAAAGTTGTTAATTCCCATTTCAACGGTTTTGGCATTGATTCTCGAATAAACGCCATTGCTTAAATCATTATAGTAAAAACCCGTGTTGCCGATTTCAAGGCTGCTTTCAACCGAGCTGCTGTCTCTGACGGGAACGAGCATAATCGTTTTGATTGCGGGGTTAAACGACTTTTTTTCTTTGTTTACAACAAGATAAATTGATTCACCCGATTTTTGCGGAACATATCTTCCCGAGCCAACGGGAAGCTCGCCCTCCGAGCCGTTTTTAACAATGGGGAAGGTGAGACAAGCCTGAGCGTAAGGGTCGGGTCTTTTGAGAGTAAACACAAGCATATTTGAAGCGGAAATGCTTGCAGATTCAAAATTCGAGAGCTTTTCGGAATGAGACGGAGAATTTTTGGCTTTTTTGAAAGAATAAGCAACATCATCCGCAGTTACGGGGCTTCCGTCGGAGAACGAAGCCGAGTCGAGAGTGACATTGAGCGCCGTTCCGCTGACGATTGCACTCTTAGCGATAACGGGAATCGGCTCATACGCCTTGTCGAGTTTATAAAGCCCGTCATAAATCAAGCCGAGAATCTGAATGTTTGCCGACATGGAGGCTGTGAACGGGTCGAGCATATCGGCTTTTGAATAGGCAAGCTTGAGAGTTTCGTTTTTTGATGAGCTTATGTTAGTGACGCCCAAAGGTTCCGTGGAATCATCGCCTTGATCCTTGCAGGCGCAGAAAAGCGTCAATATCATAGAAAAAATAAGAATAACGGCAAGAGCCTTTTTCATTTTCAAATCTCCTTGCATAAATCGAGAATTATTTTGCCCGCCATGATGAGCCCTGCCGCCCCGGGAACGAACGGCAGACTGCCGGGTGTGCGGCGTTTGCCCGTGACCTCGTCTGTTGCCGCAGGCTTTTGCGGTTCTTCGGGCGACCAGACGACATTCAGCTTTTTAACGCCCCTTTTGCGAAGCTCGGTTCTCATAACACGGCAGAGAGGGCAAACGCTTGTTTTGCTGATATCCGAAACCGTAAACAGCGCAGGATTCAGCTTGTTGCCCGTTCCCATACATGAAATAATGGGAATTCCGAACTGCTGAGCCTTAACGGCAAGATCGATTTTTGCGCTGACCGTGTCAATCGCATCGGCGATATAGTCATAGCTTTCAAGCGAAAATTCATCGGCATTTTCGGGAAGATAGAATTTTTCAAGAGCGGTAACACGGCATTGCGGGTTGATGTCGAGAATTCTTTCGGCAACAACACGGGCTTTCGGCTTGCCGAGGGTAGAATGAAGCGCACAGAGCTGACGGTTAAGATTGGTTGCCGCAACGGTATCGTTGTCAACAACGGTCAGACTGCCGACTCCGGCTCTTGCAAGCGCCTCCGCCGCATAAGACCCGACGCCGCCAACGCCGAAAAGGATAACCTTTTTATTTGCAAGTATTTGCGTTGAATCCTGACCGAGAATCATTTCCGACCTCAAAAACTGCGAATGCTCCACCCGATAATGCCTCCTTTGTGTTTTATAATTATTTATATTATAATCCCAACTAAAAAGAAAATCAACATCTATTGTTTTAATAATGGATTTTGCCTGCCGTCAAATTATCCCGTCCATTTTTGTTCACAAAGATTTAATTTTTGTTTATTTCTTCAAATATTGACAATTTTATGAAAATGTAATAAAATGTCTTTCGCATGAAAGCCAAAATCATAGTTTATAATTCAGAAAATCGGAGGTGTTGATTTTGCCGAAAGCTGAATACAGAAGCTCAATCCGCTCAAAGAATCTGATTAAAAAAGCTCTTGCAAAGCTGATCCATACAAAAGATGTTTCAAAGATAACCGTTTCAGATATTATCAGAGAAGCGGATATCAGCCGAGGAACCTTTTATGCACATTATGCTGATGTTAACAGTGTTGTTGAGCAGATAGAGAGCGAAGAACTGCAGAAAATAATTGATTTTGTTAACCGCTTCGGAGTTGAGCGTGTTACCGAAGATGTCGGCACATTCATAAAGATGATATGTGAATATCTCAGCAACGATATGGAGTATTACAGAATGCTCACCCAGTCCAATATGCTTGACAGCTTCATCTGGAGACTTGTTAATGTCTATTATGACATTCTTCTTGAATCCATTGTTTCAACAGGGGAACACCGTGATGTTGACGAAGCGAATCTTTATCTGCTTTATATTACTTCCGCAGCCAAAACGGTTCTTGTTAACTGGCTCAGCGGCGAGATAAAGGGAACGCCCGATCAGATTGCCGAAAGACTCGGCAAGCTGATAAGCCTGAATCAGAAATATTACGACGAATAAAAATCCCCACAAATTTATGCGAATATGAAGCAAACGGTCCGTATCGGCTTAACCGATGCAGACCGTTTTTCATTCATTATTACACTCCGAGGATTCCGAGAAAGCCGTAAGAAAACGCCGCCATAATCAGATTGGCAATCAGCACTCCCAGAGCGATAATCGGGAAAGAGGTTCTGATTCTGATATCGAGCAGGGCGGCGATCAAAGCGCCTGTCCAGCCGCCGGTTCCGGGCAGGGGAATCGCAACGAAAGCAAGAAGCCCCCAGTTTCTCCAGCGCTTGACCTTTTCGCTCTTTCTCATTGAGCGGATTTCAAGCTTTTCAATCATACCTCTTGTTGCTTTGAACCGTTTCAGAAATTTGAAAATTTTTCTGATAAACAAAAGAATAAAGGGAATCGGCAAGATGTTGCCGAGATAACATATAACAAACGCCTTTGTAAGCTCAATGCCGAGAAGCTTCGCCGCAATCATGCCGCCTCTGAGTTCAACAATCGGCAGCATTGAGATAATAAAAATAATCAGCTCTTTCGGAATTGACCCCTGAAACACTCCGACAAGATAATCGGTTATAGCTTCGGTCATCAAAAGCCCCCTTTTCAGACAATGTGCTGCTCAATCAGAAAATCATGCGCACTTTGAAGAATATTTCTGTCATTTATAAACCGCAATGTATCCATGGCTTTGCCGAAGCTCAGCCAGATATAGTCCTCAATTTCTTCTCTTTGAATGGTTGTTTGGGTATCTTTTGTCTTTGCAAGAAAAATAGTAACGGATTTTTCAACTCTGCCCTGAATCGTATATTCGGATTTTGAAGCAAACTGCGGCAAAATCTGAATATGAATTCCCGTTTCTTCAAGCACCTCTCTGATTGCGGTCTGCTCAAAGGTTTCGCCCTTTTCAATATGACCTTTCGGGAATCCCCAATGAGTGCTTCTTCTGTTCTTGATCAGAAGATAACGAACCTCATCGTTGATAATGCGGTAAACAACCGCACCGCATGAGCGCTCATAAAGGCATTCAAGCTTATAGTCTCTGTCTTTTTCCGCAAAAGCAATTGCGTCCTCAATCTGATAAGAAATGAATCTCATGCTTTTCGGGGCAACTACATAAACTGTCGGGCCGCCGTTGTTCCGCTTGATTGAGGCAATAACTCTGCCGTCAAAGGTTCTGACGGGATGATTTATGCCCATAATATAAGCGCCCGAGGAGAGGCTGTCATATCTTTTCTTTCCCTCAATAACTCCGAAATTAAGCTGATAAACAAAGCCGAACTGCCTGTTTACGGAGCGGATAGGGTTGGTAACCCTGACTCTGACATATTTGCCGAGCATTATACCACGCCTTTCAAAGGGTTATTATAACCCGGATTCAATACCAAATTATTATACTAAAAACGAGCCTGTAAAACAATAGTTTTAGCAAAAAAACAGCAAATTTTTATGATTCGTTGGTATATCGGGGAAAAACAGGGGGATTTTTATTAAAATCGGCTAAACGATTGAGACGGTATTGAGTTTTATTTTTGTTTCACGGCTATTGACTTGAAAATATGCCCTTGATATACTGTTTTCTGAAGGGAGAGTTGAAAATGGATGTCGGTCTGCTTCTGGAGCTTGTCCGCTCAACAACCCAAAACCCCTCAAAGCTGTCAAGGCAGGCGGCGTGCGGCAAAGAAGCCGTGCTCGTTGAGGGCAGAAATTTTCTCGGTAGCGAAAAGCTGATTACCGTTCGTGCCGACACAAGCACGGATGGCTTCCCCGAGCACACGCATGATTATATCGAGATTGTTTATATGTGTCAGGGCAAGACCGAGCATATTGTCAACGGCGAAAAGGTTTTGCTTGCTCAGGGCGACTTTCTTTTTCTGAGCCAGAATTCAAAGCAGATAAATCTGCCGTCGGGCAAGGATGACATTGCGGTTAATTTTATCGTTCATCCCGATTTTTTGAAGCAGATTTTAGCAATGCTCGGAGAAAAAGAAACGATGATTCACCGCTTCATTATTGAGTGCCTTACGGGTGACACGGGCAAAGCAACCTTTCTTCATTTCTGTGCTTCAAAATCTCCCGCAGTCCAGAATCTTGTTGAAAACATGATATGGAATCATTTATATGAGACATCTTATTCGGATAAAATCAACGAGCTGACAATGAGCCTGCTGTTAATTCATCTGATGAACAATGTTGAGGATATCAGCTATAACGGCAGCGGAAATCCGCTCGTTTTCAGGATGCTGGATTATATCGAAAATCATTATGCAGACGGCAGCTTGATGGAGCTCAGCAGGCTGACTTTTTATGATGTCAACGCTTTGTCAAAGCAGATTAAACGATTGACAGGTAAGAATTATACTCAGTTTCTTCAGGAAAAGCGGATTTCAAAGGCGTGCAGTCTGCTGAAAAACACCGATATGGGCATAAAGGAAATAGCTCAGCAGGTAGGATATGACAATATCAGCTATTTTCACAGGCTGTTTTCAAAAGCCTGCGGAATGTCGCCGAAAAAATACCGTGACAGAGAAAAAAGAATATAAAAACGGCTTGTATCGGTTGGCTTTTGAACCGATACAAGCCGTTTTGCCTTTTTATCCGATTATTCCGCAATTTTTACTGCGTTTTCGTCTTTTTGCCTGACTTCATCTGCAACAAGGCGTCTGCGCTCAGCTAAGTCTTGGTACATGCGTTCACGCATCTTCTTGTCAATGGGATAGAAGAGCTTCGGCACTATTCCGAATGCGCTTGTGATGATGGGGATTCCCGTTCCCAGAGCGAAAAGCCACCATTTTGCTCTGTAGCTCTGAGTGCCGATTTCCTTGCCCTGAACATAGCCGATTTTTGCGAGAATGAAGCTCTTGACCGAGGTCATTATGACGGCCTGCATTTTTGTAACAAGTCCCTTTGCAACGCCTGTCATCGCCTCAACTCTGTAGCCGTTTTTCCATTCGCAGTAGTCCATCGCTTCGTTATAAAGCTCGTCGGGAATAACATGGCGCAGACCGTATACCCACATTTCAACGAATTCTTCAATCATCATAACGGGTATCATAACCTTGCGCTTCATGAAGTTTTTATTTATTGAGCCTATTCCGAAAACAGTAAGCCAGCACATATCCGTCCATATATCCTCTGCAATCCAGAGCTTCTTTGAGGTGAATTTTCTGCGCAGGGGAGCGACAAAGGAATAGCTGATGTTAAGAATCGGGTAGGCGGGAATGCCGACAATTGTCTGAAGTGAAGCCTGACCCAGAACATCAATGTAGTAATCGGAGCGGCTCTGCGAAATGCCGAAGCCCGCAAGAAAATCCGACAGGACAATCAGAAGCAGGGGCTTGTTATTGATTATAGCTTTCAGACCGTCAATAACCCTCGGCTTTTCAAGCGACTGCATGACACGCTCTCTTGACACAAGATAGAACCAGAATGTCATTGCGGCGGAAAGAACCGCCGTAAGGCTGCCCATTCCGATGAAAAGGCTGCTCAGCTTCATGCGGATTATTTTTGAATTGATAAGGTCAATCAGAATTCCCATTGTCCATTCGGGAATCTGCTCGCCCAAAAAGCGGGAGAAAAACTTTGCCTGAGATATCAGACGCACTCTTTCTTCGGGATTCGGCGTTATGGTCGCAAGCAAACCCGTCTGAGAAATGTTAAGGAATGTGCCCGCCGTTTCATTAATAACGCTGAAAGCAAAAAAGTAGATAAGCTTAGGGAGATATGTTGTTGAGGTGTTGGGGAAAAACAGGGGCATGAACCAATAGAGCATTCCGAAGAGGGTAAGGGGAATTTTCATCCATATAAGATACGGCCTGAATTTGCCCCAGCGGGTTCGGGTGCGGTCAACAATGGTGCTGATAAAGGTGTCGTTGATGATATCCCATGCGCCTGTGAAAAGAGAAACAATTCCGTTGATTTTGAAGTCAATCCCGACAACATCCCAAATGAATCGGTTGCCGTACTTTCCGATGGAAAAGCTTGCGGCAAAGTCCTGGGCTATGTATGCCGCCGTTTCCATGTTGCCGACATAACGCCTTGTCAGCATCCGGTCTTTCATATGTTTGCCTCCTCTTTCCGAAAGTGCTCCCGTCAGGCTCTTTAACTGCCGACGGGCTTTTGTCACGGATTCTTCAGCCGAATAACGAAAATCCGAAATTCGTTTGGTAAATATTAACTACTTTTATTAACTATAATCGGAATTTTATGGTTATATTACTATTTTACTTCAATATGCGTCAGAAAAAAAGGTTCTTTATTATTCAAAAAGTGTCCTTATCTGCAACTGAGCAATAAAAGCGGCATATGCCGGAGAAATTGTCAATTTATGAAAACTGACTGAAATAATACTCTGTATTTCTCGGAAATTTTCGCTTTTATTATTGATTTTGGCAGTTGAAAAAAGAGAAGCAATATTGTATAATTAATAAAATATCCGAAGAAAGGCGGCGGTGTCACGGAAAGGCAGAAAAGAGTTGCGGCGATACATGATGTTTCGGGCATCGGCAAATGCTCGTTGACCGCCGCAATTCCGATAATCTCGGCGGCAGGCATTGAAACGGCGGCTATGCCCACGGCGGTGCTCTCAACTCATACGGGAGACATGACGGGCTTTACCTACCGTGACCTGACAGGCGACCTTCGCCCCTTTGCCGCTCATTGGAAATCGCTCGGAATCCGATTTGACGGGATTTACAGCGGTTTTCTCGGCTCAACGGAGCAGGTGGAAATTGTCAGCTCGTTCATTGATGATTTCAAGGACGGCGGAACCGTTGTTCTCGTTGACCCCGCTATGGCTGACGGCGGCAGAATGTACACAACCTTTGACAGCGGCTTTGCAAAGGAAATGACTTCGCTTTGCAAAAAAGCTGATATTATTGTTCCGAACATTACGGAAGCGTTCTTTCTGCTCGGCGAGGAATACAGAGAACCGCCATACAGCAAGGAATTCATTGAAGCGCTTGCAAATCGGCTTTTGCGGCTCGGCCCGCCCATGGTTGTGCTGACGGGCGTTTCATTTGATGACGATAAAATCGGCTGTGCGGTTTTTCAAAACGGAAAAGAGCCATTTTATCGCTTTTCGGAAAAATATTCGGGAACATATTACGGCACGGGCGATATTTATGCTTCTGCTTTGCTCGGAGCTTATCTTAGGGGCAAAAGCATTTTTGAGAGCGCCGGAATTGCGCTTGATTTCACCTGCGCCGCCATTAAACGAACCTTTGAGGCAAAAACCGATACCAGGCTCGGTGTTAATTTTGAGCAGGGTCTCGGCGACTATATAAACAGATTGGGAGGCTGACTATGAGCTTTGCGGATAAAGTTTTTATCGAAACCTGCAAGGATATTCTTCAAAACGGATTCTGGGATACCGAGCTTGACGTTCGCCCGAAATGGGAGGACGGAACCCCTGCGCACACGGTCAAAAAATTCGGAGTAGTCAACAGATACGATTTAAGCAAGGAGTTCCCCGCTCAGACAATCAGAAAAACCTTTCTCAAAAGCGCAGTTGATGAGCTTCTCTGGATCTGGCAGAAAAAATCAAACAATATCCATGACCTGAGAGGAAATATCTGGGATTCATGGGCTGACGAAAACGGAAGCATCGGAAAGGCTTACGGCTATCAGCTCGGCGTTAAGCATCATTACAAAGAGGGAGACATGGATCAGGTTGACAGAGTGCTTTATGACCTGAAGCATAATCCTCAGAGCAGAAGAATCCTGACAAATATCTATGTTCATCAGGATCTGAGCGAAATGGCGCTTTACCCCTGCGCCTACAGCATGACTTTCAATGTTTCGGGCAAAAAGCTCAACGCCATTCTCAATCAGCGTTCGCAGGATATGCTTGCGGCTAACTGCTGGAATGTCTGCCAATATGCGGCGCTTGTCTGCATGTTTGCGCAGGTCAGCGGTCTTGAGCCGGGCGAGCTTGTGCATGTTATCGCCGATGCTCATATTTATGACCGCCATGTTCCGATTGTTGAGGAGCTTATCAGCAGAGAGCCTTATGACGCTCCCGATTTTGTTATGGATAAATCAATAACCGATTTTTATGATTTTACAAGAGACAGTTTTTCTCTTGAAAATTACAAATTCCATGAGTTCAATGAAAAAATACCTGTAGCGATATAAATAAAAAGAGGCGATTTTTCAATGAAAGCAATTGTTTGCGTCGATGAAAACTGGGGAATCGGATATGAGGGCGATCTGCTTTTTCATATTCCCGCCGACATGAAGTATTTCAAGGAGAAAACCATGGGCAACGTTGTTGTTATGGGAATCTCAACCTTCAGGTCTTTGCCCGGTCAGAAGCCGCTGACAGACAGAGTAAATATTGTTCTTACCTCGGATGAAAGCTGGTCGGCTCCGGGCGTTGTTCCCTGCCATTCCCTTGATGAGCTGTTTGAAATTCTGAAAAGATACGATTCAAGCACGGTTTTTGTAATCGGCGGAGCTTCGGTTTATGAACAGCTTATTCCTTATTGCGACACGGCTTATGTAACAAAGGTGTCGGCGTCAAAGCCTGCCGACAGCTTCTTCCCGAACCTTGACGAAAATGAGGATTGGGTGCTTGCCCGCCAAAAGGACGAAGCGGAGCATAAAGGGCTTAAATACAGATTCACAACATACAAAAGCATATGAAATAATTTTTCAGGAGGATATTTAACGATGGAAAAGAAAGTCGGCTATGCCGTTGTAGGTCTCGGAGTAGGATTGCGCCATGCGGAAGCGGCGGCAAAGTCAAAAAACGCAAACCTTATCGCAGTCTGCGATTTGATTCAGGAAAGGCTTGACAAAGCGAAAGAGATTTGCCCCGATGTTCTTACATATATTGATTTTGACGAAATGCTCAAGAATCCCGATATCGACATAGTCAGCATCGCAGTTCCGAGCGGAATGCACGCCGAATTTGCCGTTAAGGCGATGAAAGCGGGCAAGAATGTTCTTGTTGAAAAGCCCGTTGATATCACCGTTGAGGCGGCTCTCAAAATCGAAAAGGCAAGGCAGGAAACCGGAATGAAAGCCGGAGTTGTTCATCAGAACAGATATAATCCCGATATGCCCCTGATGCATGATGCGGTTGTCAGCGGAAGAATCGGCAAGGTTCTTTTCGGCGATTTTGCGGTTAAATGGTTCAGGACTCAGGAATATTATGATAACGGCGGCTGGAGAGGTACATGGGAAATGGACGGCGGCGGATCGCTTATGAATCAGGCGGTTCACACCGTTGACCTTATGCAGTGGCTCATGAACAGCGAGGTTGAGAGCGTAACCTCTCAGATCGCTATATATAATCATAAAATTGACACAGAGGATTTCACCGCTTCGCTCATCAAGTTCAAGTCGGGTGCGGTTGCAACATTTATCAGCACAACCTGTGCATATCCCGGCCTGAGCACCGATATCAGAGTTTACGGCACAAACGGCTCGATGGAAGCAAATCAGGATAAGCTCACTCTCTGGAAGTTCAAGGACGCTCCCGAGGGCGAGGAGGAAGAAATGCTCAAAAAGTATACGGGCAACGCCGCCGCAGCGGCTCTTGACCCGACTCTCTGCCTCGGCCATAACTCCGTTGTTGAGGATATTATAAGCGCTGTTCTTGAGGACAGAGACCCTGCAATCCTGCCAATGGAGGCAATTAAGAGCGTCAGAATCGTTAACGCCGTTTATGAATCGGCGAGAACGGGCAAGACAGTTTATTTTGATTGATTGAGTGAATATTATGGGAAATATTTGGCATGACATAAGCCCCAAAAGAATAACGCCCGAGGACTTTATTGCGGTAATCGAAATAACCAAGGGCAGCAAACGAAAATATGAGCTTGATAAAGAAACAGGTCTGCTTATTCTTGACCGTATTCTTTATACCTCAACTCATTATCCCGCAAATTACGGCTTTATTCCGAGAACCTACGGCGACGACGGCGACCCTCTCGATGTTGTGGTTATCTGCAGCGAGGAGATTGACCCGATGACCCTCGTTCGCTGTTATCCCATCGGCGTTATAACGATGAAAGACGGAGGAAAGCTTGACGAAAAGATAATTTCGATTCCGTTTAATGACCCCAACAATAACGCCTATAAGGATATCAGCGAGTTGCCGCCGCATATCTTTGAGGAAATGCGCCATTTCTTTTCTGTCTATAAGAACCTTGAGGGCAAAGAAACCGTTGTTGACGAGGTTCAGAACAGAGAAAAGGCTGTTGAAATAATCAAAAAGTGCATTAATAATTATATAGCGGAATTTTGCCGCTGAAATTCAAATATTTCTTGACTTTTATAATCATTTGTTATATAATCGTCGCTAAAAATAACTAAAAGGAGTGTTTATTTTGGCTATCTACTGTCAGGAGCCCTCAAGAACCTTCAGCGAATATCTTCTTATACCGGGCTACACATCAAGGGAGTGCATTCCCGCAAATGTCAATCTCAAAACCCCGCTTGTCAAGTTCAGAAAGGGCGAGGAGGAATGCCCGCTGAGCCTTAATATACCGCTTGTTTCGGCAATAATGCAGTCCGTATCGAATGATACAATGGCGATTGCCCTTGCAAAGGAAGGCGGAATATCCTTTATTTACGGCTCTCAGTCAATTGAGGATGAGGCGGCAATGGTTGCCCGTGTCAAGAGCTACAAGGCAGGCTTTGTTGTCAGCGATTCAAACCTCAAGCCCGACGCAACTCTTGCAGATGTTCTTGAGCTTTTTGATCTGACAGGTCACAGCACCATGGCGGTTACCGATGACGGAAGCGCCAACGGCAAGCTGCTCGGCGTTGTTACCAGCAGAGATTACAGAGTCAGCAGAATGGATATGAGCACTCCCGTATCGGAGTTTATGACTCCATTTGAGAAGCTTATCATCGCTCCCGAAACAACAACTCTCAAAGACGCAAACGATATAATCTGGGAGCATAAGCTTAATTCACTCCCGATAGTCAATAAAGACGGCAAGCTTCTTTATTTCGTTTTCCGCAAGGACTATTCTCAGCATAAGGAGAATCCTCAGGAGCTTCTTGACGCCAACAAGAGCTATGTTGTCGGCGCAGGTATTAACACTCTTGATTATGAAAAGCGTGTTCCCGCTCTTGTTGAGGCGGGCGCAGATGTTCTCTGCATTGATTCATCAGAGGGCTACACTGTCTGGCAGGAGCAGACTCTCGCTTTCATCCGTGAGAAATACGGCGATAAAGTTAAGGTCGGTGCAGGCAATGTTGTTGACCGTGACGGCTTCCTTTTCCTCGCAAAAGCGGGTGCGGATTTTGTTAAGGTCGGCATCGGCGGCGGCTCAATCTGCATAACGAGAGAGACAAAGGGTATCGGCAGAGGTCAGGCAACTGCACTTATTGAGGTTGCCGCCGCAAGAGACGAGTATTACAAAGAGACGGGAATCTATGTTCCCATCTGCTCAGACGGAGGTATCGTTCACGATTATCACATGACCCTTGCTCTTGCAATGGGTGCGGATTTCCTCATGCTCGGCAGATATTTTGCCCGCTTTGACGAAAGCCCGACAAATAAGCTTATGATTAACGGAGCTTATGTTAAAGAGTATTGGGGCGAAGGCTCAAACAGAGCGAGAAACTGGCAGAGATATGACCTTGGCGGCAAGGCAAAGCTCAGCTTTGAAGAGGGCGTTGATTCATATGTAACTTATGCAGGCCCTCTCAGCGACAATGTTGCAAAGAGTCTTTACAAGGTTAAGTCAACAATGTGCAACTGCGGTGTTCTGACAATTCCCGACCTTCAGAAGAATGCAAAGCTGACCGTTGTTTCATCAACCAGCATTGTTGAGGGCGGATATCACGATGTTACTCTTAAAACCGCCGCAAACTCCGGCAGATAATTAATTGAAATATCAACACAGTCATGTAAAGTGAAACAACTTTACATGGCTGTTCTTTGCTTTGTGCGGTTTTTGATGAATTCCACGATATTCTTTGTATATCAACAAAAAAGTTTAATTCGGAATTATTGAGAAAAGCAGCATTTTCTATAATAATTTGACACAAGGTGTAAAGCGCAAAAACTTTACAGCAAAAAGCAGGCTTGATAAATCCGATTATCAAGCCTGCTTTTTTCAATTATATTTTGCTTGGCTGATTTGCCAAAAACGCCTTTATTTCGGAAAGATGTTTTTCCGCTTCGCATCTTCCGCAGTCATATACACGCTGAAGCACATCGGGGTCGTGCTCCGTTTTGCCGATTTCAAGCGGGGCAGGCGGTCGGATTACGAATATCTCGCCTTTCAGCTCCTTATCTCTTATCAGTCGGGTTGCGTTGTTATAATCATTATGCCTGTTTGCAAGAACGGGAATAATTGCAGGGTATTTGCGAAGCAAAAGCTTAATCAGAGGAGCGGCGGGGAGCTTTTTCTTGACAAAGTCGAGAGGCTGAGTGAGCACAACAACATTTCTGTCATATCCGATGCTTTCAAAATATTCAAGAGGGATTGAATCCGCAATTCCGCCGTCAAGCAGTTTCTGACCGTCAATTTCAACGGCTCTTGAAACAAAAGGCATCGATGCCGAAGCTCTGACATATTCAAGCATTGTGTAATCCGCCTTCGTGCAGTTTATATAAACCGCTTTTCCGGTTTCAACATCCGTGCAGACAACATAAAAATCCATTGGATTATCATTGTATGCATCAACATCAAAGATATCAAACTTTTCAGGTATTACATGATAGCAGAAATCCGCTCCGTAAAGATCGCCCGTTTTTATCAGCGATCTGATGCTGCAATATCTCGGGTCTGAAGCGTATTTTTTGTTATATCTGATAACTCTGCCGATTTGTCTTGATTTTATGTTGCATCCGAATGCCGCACCGGCAGAAACGCCGATTGCGCCGTCAAATTCAACGCCGTTTTCCATGAACACATCAATTACGCCGGCGGTGAACATTCCTCTCATTGCACCGCCTTCAAGAATCAACCCTTTTTTCATTTCTGCAAAAGCTCCTGCATTGTTACATCTTCTTTTTCATAATGGGATTCGTATTTTTCCTGATAATAATTTTCAAGCTTGCTTTCCAACGAGCCGTCTGCGCCGATTGTTATAACCGTGCAGCCTCTTTGACTTCCGAGCTTGTAAATTCCGCTGTAAGCAAGGTAATCAACGCTGTAGGTGTAGTTGAGCCTGATGCCCTTATATTCAAGCGAGAAATTGTTGAGATGGTCGTGACCGCAGAAAACGGAATCCGTGCTTCCGAGCTCCTGCATTGTCTCAAAGAAATTGTCATCGTGCAGGCTGCAATAAACGATATCGCCCGATTCGCCCGCCGTTCCGTAAATGCTTTTTACATTCGCCGTGTCTTTATATCCGTTTTCTGCATATTCGATCCATGCTTCTCTGTATTCGCCGAACGGAATGTGGATGAATACCGATGAGGGAACTGTTTCGTGAAGATTTGCGTATTCAGCGGCTTTGGCAGGCTCCATTGCGGCAACCGTTTCCGAATTTTTGGCATTTATTTGTTTTACGGTTTCGGAATACCAATTGATCTGGTTTTCGTGAAGTCCGTCATATTTCCACTCAATGCCGAAATAATCGCCGTCAATGTAGGAATGAGTGTCGAGAGTGAACAGCGAACGGGTGATTATTCCGTCGGAATTAACGATATTGAAAACCTGATTTCCGTATCCGTCAATTCCTTTAGCACCTTCTCTGAGCAGGCAATGCGGATATGCCGAATATAATTCGGTTATTTCCTCACGGTTAAAATAGCTGTAGGCTTCGGTGTCATGATTGCCGAAAGAGGCTGTCCAATAAACGCCGAGATTCTCCATAAGCTCCGCAAAGAGTTTTGCACCCGATTTATTGTTGAATGTGCCCGCCTTAAACGGAACAGGGAAGGCGATATCGCCCGTAACAATAACGAAATCGGGCTTTTCGGCGGTTATCATTGCCGCAACTGCGTTGAGCGTCATTGCGTCCTTTTTTGCGGACATCCAGCCGCCGCCGAGATGCACATCGCTCATCTGCATAACTTTCATTTCACCGTCAAAATATATATTCCAATATCCGTCAGTGATGTTTTCTGCCTTTATCTGTTCGCATTCGGCGCTCGGGAAGCTGTTGGCTTTTTTGACATTGGTTTTGATAAGTGCGCCGTTAACGATTGCCGTTACTCCGCTTATCAGAACGATAATCACAAGAAATGATAATAAAATACGCTTAAAAATTTTTCCGCTTTTCTTTTCTTTATTCTTCATCATTACCTCCGATTAATATAACAATATGGCGCAGCAACAGAAGGCTGCGCCCATTGATAATCTGCCGATTAAAGTGAAATTATAGAAACTGCTTTAAGGAAAAGATACTTGAAGAAAGCGGAAACTCTGTCAAGAAATTCGTTTTCACTGCCGAAGGCTATGAAACGCTGCTCGGCTGCTTCGTCACCCTTATAAAGCTCCTTATAGAAAATGATTGAAGTATTGTAGGATGTATCGTTTTCGTTGATGTCAATGATTCTTGCTCCTCTGCAATCGTTGCCGTAGGAATTAAAGGTTACGCCGGGAGTGTTAACAAGGTCAATTCCTTTATAGTTAACTCTGAAGGTGTTGACATGGTCATGGCCGAAGAACATTGCAACAACATCGTCCTGCTGAATAAGCGTTTCAAACTGACCGCTGTTGGTTTTTGAGGGGCAGGGGGCTTCATTAAGTTCGCCGCTGACAGTGTTTTCGGGGTTGAGAACATAGTATTTGCCGTCTCTTTCAACCGCTCCTTCGGTTCCTGCAGGAACTTCATTCAATGCGTCATAAATCTCGGGAACGATGATATGCTGGAACATCATTGAGGGAACGGGGTTTCCGCCGTTCTGAGCTTTAAGCTCGTTTGATGTTTTAACATACCAGTCAAGCTGATCCTGATGAACATAGTCATAACCGCCGTTAACCTCGTCAAAGGCATTTGAATCGATCATCCAGAGATTATAGGCGATTTTGCTGCCGTCGCTTGAATAGATGGGCAGATTGTATGTTCCGCAGCCGTAAAGCTCGCTGTTGTCATCATTGCCGATAAAGCAACTGTAGCTTTGATACATTTCCATCTGTTCTTCTTTTGAAACAGCGATGTTCTGATCGTCATGGTTGCCGAAAACCATTGCAACGGGAACGCCTGCTTCCTCAAAAATCGACATATATTTGTCAATCGCTATCTTGACAAACGGTGTGTCGATTGCTTCAACGCCGATACCGCAAGAAGGGCCTCCGATGTTATCGCCTGTCAGAACGACAAGGTCGGGGTCAGCCTCTTTGACAGCGTCTCTGATAAAATCCTTGACAATGGGATGAAGAGCGGGACCGTCTTGAATATCCGAAATCTGAAGAATCCGGAAGCTGCCGTCTTTGTTGAATTGAAGCTTGCCGTTGCCGTTAACATCCGCTGCGCCTGCGGGAATAAGAAGCGCACCGATGCACAGAACAAGAGCAAGCATGAGTGAAAGTGATTTTTTCATTGCTGTTTTCTCCTTTGGTATTATTAATAGTAACATTATTATAACATCTTAATTTTGAAACGGCAACGGAAAAATGCAATTCCATGTTTTGCACAAAAAAACGAAATTATTTTGGTGATAATGATAATATAAAAATATGAAAATCCTCCAAACGATAATTTCTTTCAAACAAAAAGCCGGCGAAATCAGCAACAGTTGAAATACTCACGAACGTAAACATCTGACCTGAACCAAAAATACGAAAAGCCGCCGAAGATTTCTCCACAGCAGCTTTCCTTATTATTGAGTTATCCGATTATCAGTTCATTTGCCGGATCAAAGTTATTTGATACCGTTCTCATAAGCCTCGATCATCTTCTT
>JAEDKI010000178.1 GCA_016295895.1 Clostridiaceae bacterium
GGAGCGGGCTTCGCCTCAGATAAAAATCATCATCGGCTCTGCAATCGGAACGGCGCTTTATTTTCTGATTGTTGCAATTGCAGCGGCGGCAGTGCTCAAATCCGGCACAGGCTCATCGGCATATCTGCCAATAGGATTTGCGTCGGGCATTCTGTCGGGCTTTGCGGGCGGTTTTGCGGCTGTCAGACCGATAAAAGAAAAAGGTGCGGTGTTCGGTGCATTGTCGGGGCTGGGTCAGGCTCTTTTGTGTTCCGTGGTTCTGTTTATCGTCAACAGGGCGGCGGCAGGAAGCGGAATGCTTATCCTTTCTTTGATTATCATTATTTGCTCGGCTTTGGGCGGAATTGCGGCGGTTAACGCAAAACGAAAGAAAAAATACTGATTCGGCGGTGCAAAATGAAAAAGCTGATTTTGTTTATTCTTGCGGCGGCTTTGATTGCTTTACCCGCCTGCTCCGTTCAGGAAAACGCAAGCCCCGAGCTTTTCATCGAAAGGCTGAAAAAGAATAATGAAAACCTGATTTTTGAATCGGATTCCGCTTTTTGGGAGGATAACGCATGGTTTTGCTTTGCCGAAGATAATAACGGAACGAAATTCTCCTTTGAAATTCAGACGGATGAGAACGGCAACGCAAAAAAAATAAGCCTTGCCTGCATTCAGACAGACAAGGCGGAAGAATTCTTTTCAGCAGTAAAGAGCATAATCAAAACCTATGCTCCCGAGGATGACGCCGAGCAGGCGGCGCAGGCTCTGATTGCGGAAAAGAGCGGATTTTCTTATTTTGAAACGCAATGGCACAGATATGCCTTTGCAAAGTCCGAAAGCGGGCTGTATTTCAGCGCAGAGAGCGCAAAGCTTGTTCCCCAAAGCGATGTTCCGCTGAGCCTTAAGCCCAATGACATCAGCCCCGAATGATTTTATAGGCAAGGTCGGGCTTGTCTGACATAATGCAGTCAGCCCCGAGGTCGTTGAGCCGCTTGATTTCTTTCGGGTCATTAATGGTCCAATACTGAACGGCGATGTTGTATCTGTGGGCATAGTCGATCAGCCGTTTTGTTCCGAGCCTGAATATTTTATATTGATTTGACGGAATCTGAAGAACACGGAATTTCAGCTTTTCGGGGTCAATATCAATATTGAAAGCGCAGGCAAAATAGAAAGCGAGAGCTTCCGCAACGCTTGCGGAGCGGTTGAATTCGGGATAGTTTTCGTCAACATATTTGCTGACATCTCCGTTGAACGAAGCGAGAATAACCCTGCCGAAAAGATTCAATTCTTTGAGAATTTCATAGAATTTGTCAACGGCTTTTTTGCCGATTTCGCCGCTGTTTTTGATGTCAATGCTGTATAAGTAATCTTTTTTGCTTTCAAGAAATTCAAGAAGCCTGTCAAGGCTCAACGCCCTCAGATTTTCGGGGATTTCGCCGAGCCGCAAGCCCCTGAAGGGCTGATTATTTTCTGAATCAACATAATTTTCGCCGAAATTCAGCTTTCTGATTTCATCAAATGTCTTTGTTTCGGGGTAAATATCCTTTTCGCCGAAATGCTCTCTTGCGTTGCTCGTTCTGTCAAGCGTTTTGTCGTGAAGAACGATCAACTCATCGTCTTTGGTCAGATGAACATCAAATTCAAAAAGGTCAACATCAAAATCCTTGCTTTCGGCGCATTTTTCAAAAGCCATGAGAGTGTTTTCGGGGGCAATGGATGCTCCCGAGCGGTGGGCGGCAACGAATGCGCCGTCTTTTGTTACGAGCGGATTTTCTCTGCCCTTTGAAGGCTTCTCTTTGGCGGGAAAAAACGATGTAATAATCCCTGCCGAAATAAGAGCCGATGCCGCCGCAGAAGCGTATTTTACGGCTTTCAGGGCGGTTTTCAATACTTTGTTTTTCATTCTTTTCATTTCCCCGGTACGGATAAAAAACAGATTAAAGGTCAATTACGGAATGAAACTGACCGATAATCTGTTTTATCTTATTATAATTTTGCTGTCAGCTTCCGATTAAATATTACATCATTTCGGAAAGCTGAACGGGTCTGCCCTCTGCAACGGATTTCTTTGCCGCAAGAGCAACAAGAATTGAGTTGAGGCCGTCCTCACCGGTGGTGGGAGTTGCCTTGTCCTCAAGAACTGCGTCAACGAACTGAAGCATTTCGTCTCTGAAAGACTGCATGTATCTTTCAAGGAAGAAATAAAGAGGCTTGTCGCCGACAACGCCGTCCTCGCCCATGAATACTACATTGGTCGGAGTGTCGTTTGAGGCAACCGCTGCGCCCTTGCTTCCGAAAACTTCGATTCTCTGGTCGTAGCCGTAAGCGGCACGGCGGCTGTTATCGATAACACCGATTGCGCCGTTTGCGAATTTAAGGCTGATAACCGCCGTGTCAACATCGCCGGCTTCGCCGATTGCGGGGTCAACAAGGCAGGTTGCGTTTGCATAAACCTCCGTAACCTCGCTGCCTGCAAGGAAACGGGCCATGTCGAAATCGTGGATAGTCATGTCAAGGAACATTCCGCCGCTGACTGCCGAATATTCTGCCGGCGGGGGAGCGGGGTCTCTCGAAGTGATTTTGACGATATGAACATCGCCGATTTTGCCGTCGTTAACCATTGCCTTAACATTTGCAAAGTTATGGTCAAAGCGGCGGTTAAAGCCAACCTGAAGCTTAACGCCTGCTTTCTTAACTGCGTCAATAACTGCATTAACCTTTGCGGGGGTGAGGTCAACGGGCTTTTCGCAGAAAATATGCTTGCCTGCCGCAGCGGCTTCGATTGCAATGTCAGCGTGAGTATCCGTTGAGGAGCAAACGAGAACTGCTTCAACCTCGGGGTCAGCGAGCATCTGCTTGTAGTCGTCATAAATTTTCGGGATGTTAAGCTCCGAGGCGACTTTTTCGGCGTTAGCCTTGAAAACATCTGTGATTCCGACAACTGTTGCGGTCGGAACATTGTATGTTATCGACTTCGCATGAAGGGAACCGATTCTTCCGGCACCGATGATGCCGATTTTAAGCTGCTTCATTATGTCAGTCCTTTCTTTTGAAATATCGGGGAATAAACCCCAAAAGAACAGATTAATTTTATCACATATTATAACCGAATTCAACAGAAAACTGAGCTTTATTTCAAAAATTTTTGCTTTGTCGCCATGCCGCCCCTGATGTGCCTTTCGGCTTTGTTGATATCAAGGATTTTACGCACATCTTTATATAGGGCGGGATTCAGCTTTTTAAGCCTTTCGGAAACATCCATATGTACCGTGCTTTTTGAAATCCCGAATTTTTTTGCCGCAGCTCTGACCGTGGTTTTGTTTTCAACGATATATTCAGCCAGTTCGATGGCTCTTTGCTCAACAATGCCTTTCAAATGCAGCCCTCCCATGTTGACCTGTCATTAGCATAGTATGAAAGCCGACTTCGGAATATTACAGAGAACGGTCAGAGTGTATTGCCTTTCAAAAATTGAATCCAATGTACTTTTTTATAGATGAAAACTATTGACAAATTTCACATAAAATGATTTAATTAATATGTATATTAAGTATGAACGGAAGCAAATTTAACAATTCAAAAAAGCATTTAGCAAAAATACACACTAAAATATTTTAAGGAGTGCATGACCATGTATCGCAAATTAACCGCATTGATTCTGAGCCTCAGCATTTTAATCGGTATAATGCCGATTATCAATCTGAGTGCAAAAGCCGAAACCG
>JAEDKI010000022.1 GCA_016295895.1 Clostridiaceae bacterium
AAAAATCGACAGTCACCGAAAGGCGGCTGCCGATTTTTTTATTTGCCGATGCGGAATCAATCTCTGATTCTTTTTCTTTTTGAAGTATCTGTCTGAGCTTTGCAGACCAATATCGTGTCGTTGCCGATGACATCGATATCCTCCCACCTGACTCTGATTCTCTCACGCCTGCCGCAGATTCCCCAGTATTTCGGTCTGCCGAAGACAATCAGCGCAACCACCCTGCCGCAGCAGGAATCAACCTCAACATCGCTGACAAATCCGAGACGGCAACCGTTTGCTTTATTGATAACTTCCTTACACCTGAGCTCCGTAATACAGCAATTCACGGCGATACCTCCTACATACTCTATACAATAATAAAGTATATGCGGTGCGGATTGTTATTTTGACAAAAAAAACAGACCGGAATGAGAATTTGAAAATCTCATTTCGGTCTGCACAGTAGTTCCTTTGCTCTGAGACAGGATTAAAACCCGACTCAGAATATATTAAATTATCCGTTGGGATAATGTTCACAGAGGGAGTGCTTCTCAGCCCTTGAGCAAAGCATTCAGCTCAAGAATCTTGAAAAGCTTTCTGAATGTGAGGAACTTCTTTTCACTGTTGATCTCTTTTAAGAGCTCCTTTTCGATTTCAAAGGTTTCACTATCGAATCTCATAACATTCATCCTTTCTTTTCCTTTGTTGTGTCTTTATTATACTCATTTTTCCGAAAATGTCAAGTGATTTTGCACAAATATCGGTATCCCGTTTTGTGCATTATGCACAAGTTTTTGACTTTCAGAAACTATTCAGCCTTTACAGATTAATCGCAAAGCCAATAATTATTTTAGTTATTGTGCACAACAAATATTTCTTGATTTTGGACAATATAAACAAAGAATGAACATTTGACGGTTTTGAGGAAAAAAAGTTTGTTGAACTTTTTTCAAATAAACTCTTTTTCTATTTAATAAATTCACGATTCTAACGCCATCTGCAAAAAAGAGCTGCCGCATTTTCAGCGACAGCTCAGCTATTTTTAAGCTTTATGCTTTTCTTTTTCTGCGAGCTTTCTGCCCATAAGAACGCCCATGACCGAAGCCATCATAAGACCTCTTGTCCATCCGCTTGAATCGCCGAGGCAATGGAGTCCTTCAACATTCGTGTTGAAATCCTTATCCATTTTAACACGGTTGCTGTAGAATTTAAGCTCGGGAGAATAGAGCAGGGTTTCTCTTGAAGCAAAGCCGGGCACAACATGGTCAACCGCCTGAATGAAGTTTATGATGTTAACCATTGCACGGTAAGGCATTGCGGCGGTTATATCGCCCGCAACGGCATCAACGAGGGTGGGCTTAACATTTGACTGTGAAAGCTCCTTTTGCCATGTGCGCTTGCCGTCAAGAATATCGCCGAAGCGCTGAACGAGGATATGACCCGCACCGAGCATATTGGTAAGCTCGCCGACCTTCTGAGCGTAAGCAATCGGCTGATTGAAAGGCTCATTGAAGTTATGGGAGCAGAGAATTGCAAGGTTTGTGTTGTTGGATTTTATATCCTTATAAGAATGTCCGTTGACAACCGCAAGATCATTGTCGTAATTCTCCTGGCTGACAAATCCGCCCGGATTCTGGCAGAATGTACGAACCTTATTTTTGAACGGAAGCGGATAACCGATAAGCTTTGATTCATAAAGCACTTCGTTTATCTTCTCGATAATTTCGTTGCGAACCTCAACACGAACGCCGATATCAACCGTTCCGGGCTGATGCGCAATATTATGCTGGGCACATTTGGCTTCAAGCCAATCGGCTCCTCGCCTGCCTGCCGCAATAACGGTATTGTCGGCATAAACCTCGTGGCTGACCTTGCCATCGGTTATGACAACGCCCATGCATTTGTCATCTTTCATAATAACATCAAGGCATTCAAAGCCGAACATCATTTCAACGCCGTTATTTGCAAGATGCTGTTCTATTGAATAATAAAGATCCTGTGCTTTCTCTGTTCCGAGGTGACGAATCGGGCAGTCAACAAGCTTCAGACCCGTCTGAATTGCCTTGCTTCTGATTTCCTTAACGGCATCGCTGTTGCTGATACCCTCGATTTTTTCGTCTGCTCCGAATTCAAGATAAATCTTGTCGGTGTAATCAATTGTTTCCTGAGCGACATCCTCGCCGATAAGCGACGGAAGATCGCCGCCGACCTCATAGCTGAGCGAAAGCTTTCCGTCGGAAAAAGCGCCTGCGCCCGAAAAGCCCGTTGTTATATGGCAATAAGGTTTACAGCTCACGCAATGGCCGATTTTTGCCTTCGGGCAATGTCTGTCTTCAACCGCCTTGCCCTTTTCAACGATAAGAATTTTCTGCTTACTGCCGCACCTGAGCATTTCAAGAGCGGTGAATATTCCCGCAGGGCCTGCCCCTACGATAACCGTATCAAATTTCAACTTATTTCTCTCCTGAATTTATTTTTAGTCCGGAAGACCGTTGAGCATTTCGCAGAGATTCAGATAAAAATTCTGAGTTTCTTCCTTATCTGCAAAAAGTCCGATTGCCGTTCCGTGATCACCCGTCTGAACGGGCATAACATTCCACACACCCGGCTGAACATTGTCGGGGTTGTATTCGGTATAAGGCTCGCCGATAGGATATTTTTCGCTCTCTGTATTAACAAGAGCGTCGTTCGCAAGCCATTCGTCTTTATAAACATTTCCGTTGACCGGATCTTCAAAGATCATAACGCCCATTGCAAGAGATGTGAGCATTATAACGGGATTGGTCGAGAGCCTCGGAACCTGAATTCCGAGACCCGGAACCTCAACCGTTGTTGAAAATGCATAGGAAAAATAATATACATCTTCGTTAACGCTGAGCTTTTCGTTGAGCTTTTTATTTCCCTCGGGAGTCAGGTCATATTGGCAGGAATCCTCTTTGTTGTCAAGCACTCTTTTCATAGCCGAAACCAAAGGATCTGCCCCGCCTATGCCCGGAATTTCGGTCAAGCCGAACTGTTCAAGGTGGAAGTCAACCATTCCGCCGTTGAAAATCGATCTGCCCATAATTCCCGCATAAAGGAAACTGACAAACTGAATCGTCTTGGCAAGACCGAGCAGTTCAACGGGATAATATATTGATGCGCTGTTGTGAGGAGTGCAAATCGTTGTTGCGCTCTTTACCCAATCGCCCTTTCCGCCTGTAAAAAGACCTGAAATCTCATTTTCGGGGGTGACCGCCATTTCTTCCGCCGAACCTTCGGTTAAAAGCTGAATAAGAACTCTGATTGTCGTTCCGCCGAAGCTGTGACCGATTAAATGAATCTGCTGAATCTTTCCGTTTTCGTCAAGCTCGCCCCAATTCGGAACCAAGCCCTGATAATATGTTCTGCCGTATCTCCTGTGGTTATACTCTTTTGAATGAGCTTCACCGTAATCAACTGTAGTGCCGAGAATCTGGGCATAAAGCTCGCAGGCTCTGTCCCATGCGCTGCTGAGAGGGCCGACGGAAGCGGAATAGCATTCGTAGCCTTCATTTTCGAGATAAGCCATGAGATCGCCCGTTGTTGCACCCCAATAAGGTATTATTCCGTTAATATCTTCTGCGCCGCCCCAGCCGTTAAGGCCGTGAACAAAAACAAACGGCTCGGAATTCTTCGGCTGCCATTTGTTATTATCCGCCGCAAAAGCAACCGTGCAGCAAGAAGTAATAACAATAACGATCGACATTAAAAGACTTAATGCTCTGCGAATTTTCATTTTCAACACATCCCATAAACCATTATTTGCTTATATTTAAACATAATTACAAAAATATGGCAATAATGTTCAACAAACAAATTCAGACAAGTTATATAAATTGTCTGATAATCATTAAAGATTTCCGACTTGACGGATAACCGTCTTGAAATCCTCGATATCCATAATTTTGGGAACGGGATACAGCGGATTGCCCTCTTTGGCGGCTCTCTGAGCGATAATCGGAATATCTTTTTCAAAAATGTCGATATGCTCCGGAATGTTGAGAGCCTTATTGAAGTCTTTGATTTTCTGAATGAACAGCTTCGCCTTCTGCTCCTCGTTAAGACCGTTTGTGTCAAGCCCCGCAACATCGGCAAGCTTGGCAAGCGGTTTATAAGCAGATGAACCGTACCATTCAAGAACATATGGAAGAATTACGGCATTTGCAAGGCCGTGAGGAGTGCCGTACATTCCGCCGAAATTATGTGCTATCGCATGAACATAGCCGACATAAGCTCTCGTGAAGGCGATTCCCGCAAGATAAGAGGCTTCAAGCATATTTTCTCTTGCCTGAACATCCTTGCCGTTTTCATAGACCTTCAGAATATTGTCAAAAATCATTCTTGTCGCTTTTTCTGCTGCGGCAATTGTGCCTTTGGTGTTGCTGTGGCCTATGTAAGCCTCAACGGCATGAGTGAGAGCGTCCATGCCTGTTGTTGACGTGATGTGAGGCGGAAGTCCGAGAGTCAGTTCAGGGTCAAGAACCGCATATTTCGGGCGAAGAACGGGATCCTGCAAAGCATATTTTTCATGGGTTGCGGGGTCTGAAACAACAGCTGCAAGCGTTGTCTCGGAGCCTGTGCCCGCAGTTGTCGGAACGGCATAAAGAGTCGGAAGCTTTTTGAGAATTTTAAGAGTTCCTCTCATCTGCTGAATGCTCATTTTGGGTCTTGCGATTCTTGCCGCCGCAGCCTTTGCGCAGTCCATCGGAGAACCGCCGCCGAAAGCGATAACGGCAGAGCAGTTATTGTCAAGATAAAGCTGCCTTGCTTCTTCAATATTGTTGATAGTGGGGTTCGGCTGAGTTCCGTCATAAACAACATAATGAACTCCCGCTTTTTCAAGCCCCTCAAAAAGTCCGTCAAGAAGATGCAGACCCATAAGGCCCTTATCCGTGACAATCAGAACGCTGTTATGACCGTTAGCCTTAACAACCTCGGGCAGCTTCTTTACTCCGCCTGCGCCCTTAATAACCTCAGGCTCTTTCCAGCTCAGAAAATTAACCGCCACACGGAATATTCCCTGATAAGTTCTGCAATACATTTTGAAAAGTAACGATGCTGCCAAGTTGATTACCTCTATTCATTTTAATTTATATAAGGAATTATTCCTCATACATTTAAATATTATAGCACACTTTTTCTTCATGTGCAATACAAAACAAGGGTTTTGTCTGCATTTTTGATTTCAAATCGGTGTTGATTTTCACGGCGGCTGATGCTATAATTAAAAAGTATCAATAATTCGGTTAAAATACCGAAAGGAGAACATCAAATGCTAAAAATATCAACATTTGAAAAACGATTCATTGATTCCGAAGGCAGACAGCGCATTTTCAACGGAGTGAACCTTTGCGACAAAGGCCGCCATAAAAAAGACGGTCACGGAAGAACCTACTCCCTTGATTTTGATGAGAAGCTTATTTCGCAGTTAAGCAAATACGGCTTTAATCTTGTCAGACTCGGTCTTACATGGGACGGCGTTGAACCCGAGCCGAACAAATACAATGAGGAATACCTTGACAAGGTTCAAAGGGTTGCAGACCTTTGCGCAAAATACGGTATTTATTTTTTCCTCGACATGCATCAGGATCTTTACGGCGGAGACGCAGAAAACAGCGGAGACGGTGCACCGGGCTGGGCATGTTTAACAGACGGCGCTGAGTTCAAACCGACTAAATTTGTTTGGGCTGAGGGCTATTTCTGGGGCAAGGCAATCCATAAATCGTTTGATAATTTCTGGGCAAACAAAGAATACAACGGCGTGCCGCTCCAGACCTATTACTGCAATATGTGGAAGCATGTTGCCGAAAGATTCAAGGATCATCCCGCTCTTTTCGGCTTTGACCTTATGAACGAGCCTTTCCCCGGCACGGACGGAGGCAAGGTTTTCAGAAAGCTGATTGCAAATGTCGCAAAGACCGTTATAACAGACAAGCGCTGCAAAATAGGCTTCATGCTCAAAATGCTTATGACAAATAACGCCATCAGATGCCTTGAGCCGTTTGATGACCCGACGCTTTTCAGAAAGGTTACGAGCGCAGGCGATAAACTGATTCATAAGTTTGACACCGGCGCATATTCTCAATTTATCAACAGAACCGCAAAAGCCGTCAGAGAGGTTACCGACAACGGAATTATCATAATGGAGAACTGCTATTATTCCAATCTCGGTATCCCCTATTCCGCTCCGGCAGTCAATTATGACGGCGTGCGTGAAAAAAATCTCTGCTTTGCTCCTCACGCATATGACCTTATGGTTGACACACCCGCATACAAATACGCAAGCAATTCAAGAGTAGGCTCGATTTTTGACGAGCATAAACGCTCGCAGGACAGACTTGATGTTCCCGTCATAGTCGGCGAATGGGGCGGTCAGTCGGAAGGTACGGATTGGCTGTTCCACATCAATTACCTGCTTGACAAATTTGACTCAAATCAATGGGGTCAGACCTATTGGTGCTATTATGACGGCTTGCTTGACAACCCGATTATGACATCTCTCGTCAGAACTGCTCCCGTTGCGGTCTGCGGCGTTATCGGCAAATACGGCTATGACAGAGAAAATGACGTATTTACAATGTCCTATAATCAGGATAAAGAGTATTCTCTGCCGACCGAGATTTATGTTCATAAGAAGTATTCAAATATCGAATGCGACGCCGAATACACGGTCGAACCCGTTGCAGATTCCGAAGCCGCAATTCTCAAAATCAAAGGCAATCCCGGAGAACATAGCGTTACAATAAAATTTTAAGCAAAAAGAGCTGCCGCATTTTACGCCGTTATCTGCGCTGAATGCGGCAGTTCCGTGAAATAATCACATAAACAGAGGTCTGAATTTTTCAACCGAAGCAAGAGAAACCGCCTCGTTCCCTGCAACGATGATATGGTCTGCAAGCCTGATTCCGACTGAGAAAAGAACCGACGACAGCTCGCTTGTCATGTTGATATCGTCCTTTGACGGAGCAGCTATTCCGTTTGGGTGGTTATGGGCAAAAATGACCTTATCCGCCTTGTTTCTCAGCGCAGTTTCGAGCACCTTGCGTTTATCAACGATAACGCTCCCCGGAGTTCCCTCGCCGAGCTTGCAGCAATTGATGAGATTACCGACGGCATCGAGGCAGAGCATATAAAAAGATTCAACCTTATTGCTTCCGTAATATTTGCGGATAATATAATTCATCGCTTCCTCGGGCTCGGATAAATTGACTTTGGGCGAATTTGAGCTTTCAATATACCGCCTGCATATCGACGGAATCATTGATATCAGCAGAGCGGAGCTTTCGCCTATTCCGTCAATTTCCATAAGCTCCTCATAAGAAGCGTCAAATACTCTGCTCAGAGAGCCGAACGCCGCAATAAGCCTGTGAGCAATCTCATTGGTATCCTTTCTCGGAATGGAATAAAAAAGCAGAAGCTCCAGCAGATTATGGTCGGGCATTCCGTCGGCTCCTGCCCGTTTAAAGGTTTCTCTGACCCTCGCTCTGTGATTCTCATGCAGATTTTCGGGCTTGTTGTTATTCTTGCTCACATTCACCGCTCCCAATAATAATGGATATATTATACACCATATGAGCGGTTTTGAAAAGACATATTTTGATTCGGAGAGATAATAAATTGAAAACTTTCACCATTTCAAAAAACGACGCCGGACAGAGGCTCGATAAGTTCATAACAAAGGCCGTTCCCGCTCTGCCGAAATCGCTTATGTATAAGTATATCCGCACAAAGCGGATAAAGGTCAACTCCAAAAAAGGTGACATTGCTCAGAAGCTTGCCGAAAACGATATTATTGATATGTATATCAACGACGAGTTCTTTGCACCCGCAGATGAAAAATACGATTTTCTTTCCGCATCAAAAAATCTTGATATCGTTTATGAGGATGAAAACATTCTCCTGCTCGACAAAAAAGTCGGTCTGCTTTCTCACCCCGATGAAAACGAATACAATGACACTCTCATTACGAGAGTGAAGCGTTATCTTTATGAAAAGGGCGAATACGACCCGAAGGATGAAAACTCCTTTTCACCCGCCCTTGTCAACAGAATCGACAGAAACACGGGCGGAATCGTCATTGCGGCAAAGAACGCAGAAAGCCTGCGCATTCTGAATCAGAAGCTTAAAGACCGTGAAATTGAAAAATATTATCTCTGCGTCATTCACGGAACACTCCGCAAAAAAAGCGGCATTCTCAGCGGCTGGCTGATAAAAGACGAAAAGAAAAACAAGGTTGAGGTTTTCGCCGAAGAACGCCCCGGTGCAAAGCAGATTAAGACGAAATATTCGGTTCTTGCGGAATCGGGCAATTTCAGTCTTGTTGAAATTGAACTGCTCACGGGCAGAACCCATCAGATAAGAGCCCATTTTGCAAGCATCGGTCACCCCCTGCTCGGCGACGGTAAATACGGAACAAACGCCCTTAACAAGCCGCTGGGCTACAAAAAACAGTTTCTGTATTCCTACCGTCTGAAGTTTTCGTTCACGACTGACGCCGGTATTCTTGAATATCTTAACGGAAAAAGCTTCGAGGTTGCCGAAGTCCGTTTTCGCCGTGATTTCCTTAACGGCAGCCTGACAGGCGGAGAAATCAACTGAATTTATTAATAAATTACGAATTGATAATAAATTTTCACAAAAAAGCTTGTAAAATTCGTAAAAATAGTATAATATATATACATTCTGCCGGTGTTGTTCCGTCGGCATCAATACATAAAAAGAAAAGGATGAACAGTAATGGCAAAAAACGAAAGCTCCAAAAGCAAGGCAGAGGTTTATCGTGAGGAGCGAAAAGCCCGCATAGCCAAGGCTGCAAAGAAAAATGCAAAAAGCATTGAAAAAAGAAATACCGCCTCAAAAATTGCTCAGAAAGTTATTTCCGTTCTTCTTGTTGTCGCTATAGTCGGCGGCATCGGATGGAAGCTTGTTGACGATTTCGGCATTATCGAGAAGCACACAACCGCTATCAAGGTCGGAGAACATAAGATTTCCGAAACCACATTCAATTATTATTATTCAATGCAGTATAATCAGCTTTCTTCTCAGGCGGATTATTATGCTCAGATGGGCTATAACATGGGCTTTGATTCATCGATTCCCGCCGATGAGCAGGATTCAACAAGCAAGGATGAGGACGGCAACACCCTCACCTGGGCTGATGTTATCAAAACCAGCGCCGTTAATCAGGCTCAGTCCATTACCGCTTATTATAATGAAGCCGTTAAGGCAGGCATGGAGCTTACCGATGACGAAAAGGCAGAGATAGACGAAACTGTTGAGAACTACAGAACTCAGGCAGCTTCAAACAACTATTCTCTTAACGCTTATCTCAGAGCGAATTTCGGCGGCGGCTTCAATGAAAAAGCTTTCAGAAAGCAGCTTGAAATGGAAACTCTTGCTAAGAACTTCTATCAGGACAAGCAGGACGAACTCAAGAACGGCATTTCCGATGAAGAAATCAAAGCTGAGTATGACAAAAACACCAAGGATTATAACTACACCGATGTTCGTTATTTCACTTTTTCATTCACAACTCTGACAGCCAAAGACGGCGAAACCGATGACGCACTTGCCGCAAGACAGAAGGAAGCTAACGACAAGGTTATTGCCGAGGCAAAGGCTGTTTATGAAAAGGTAACAGACGAAGATTCTCTTATCGCAGCCGCAAAGGAATATAAGAATAAGGATAAAGAGGAGAAGGACGATACCGATCCTACAACTCTCAGCGAAAACGCTTCATATTCATCTCTTACCTCCGCTATTTCCGAAAAAGGCGCTGACTGGGCATTTGATAACGCCCGCAAGGCAGGAGATAAGACAATGATAACCGGCGACAAAGCTGTTTATATCATCATCAGCGTTAAACCCTCTTTTGAAACCAACAGCGTCACCGTTCGTCATTGCCTTGTTAAGTTCGATGCAGAGGATTCCGAGAATGTAACGGAAGAAGAGAAGAAGGCGACATACGACAAGGCAAAGGCTCTCTATGACGAGTGGCTCAAGGGCGACAAGAGCGAAGACAGCTTTGCAACATTCGCAGAGAAAAACACCGAAGACGAAGGCTCCGCTACTACAGGCGGTCTTTATGAGAACATCAGAGTCAGCGACAGCTATGTTGAGCCTTTCCTTGATTGGAGCTTTGATTCAGCAAGAAAAGCCGGCGACTCGGGCATAATCGAAACCGAATACGGATATCACATCATGTTCTTTGTCAGCAACAACACCGATGATCTCGATTGGAAAAATTCAATCAGAGAGAAAAAGGGCTCCGAGGCTTTTGAAGCATACAGCGAAGAGCTTCTCGGCGAAGAAGGCACATATGTACTTGTTGAAAATGACAAGAGAACCACAAAGGTTGAAAAAGATTATTGCGACAAGATCAGAAGAAACCTTGCTTATTCATCGGCTTACGGTTCATAATTTCCGATAAATTAAGCTGAGATCAAAAACAAACCGAATAAATGATTTGAACAGATTATCGATTTTTCCGAAAGGAACAGCCGATAATCTGTTTTTTTGCGTTCTGCCGCAAAATGGAAGAAAATGAATTAACCCCGATTTTCAGGTGAATAATACTATTAGCCTTGTGCGATATTTTTCAGGGCTGTATTACATCACTCTTAAACGGAGGTAAACAAAATGATCAAGAAAACAGCAGCGATTATTGCGGCGGCAGTTATGATTCTCTGCGCATTTACTGCTTGCAACGGAAACCCGACAAATACCGTTAGTCCCTCGGACGAAAACAACGCAAATGAAACGGTTAAGGTTATCCGCTATCTTAATTTCAAGCCGGAAATTGCAGAGGTTTATGACAAAATTGCGAAAGAATACGAAAACGAAACGGGCGTTAAGCTGATTGTTGAAACCGCAGCATCGGGAACTTACGAATCAACCCTGACCGCAAGAATGGCAACGAGCGACGCTCCGACTCTATTTCAGATTAACGGCCCAATCGGTTACGCCTCATGGTCGGAATACTGCGCCGACCTTAAAGACACCGAGCTTTATAAGCATCTGAAAGATAAGACCCTTGCAGTTACCTACGACGGCGGTGTTTACGGCATTCCCTATGTCGTTGAGGGTTACGGAATAATCTACAATTCAAAAATTCTTGACGCTTATTTTGCTCTGCCTGATAAAAAGACCGACTATACATCGGCAGACGATATCAGGAGCTTTTCCGCTCTGAAAGCCGTTGTTGAGGATATGCAGGCAAATAAAGATAAGCTTGGAATTGACGGCGTTTTTGCCTCAACCTCTCTGAAAACCGGCGAGGATTGGCGTTGGCAGACTCATCTGATGAATATTCCCCTGACGCTTGAATTTAACGACAAAAATACAGATTTCACCGGCGAAGGGTATAAAACAATCGATTTCACCTATTCCGACAATTTCAAGAGCATTTTTGACCTTTATATCAACAATTCAACGACCGACAAGAAACAGCTCGGAACAATCGATGTCACATCTTCGATGGCTGAATTTGCTCTGGGCAAATGCGCCATGGTGCAGAACGGAAACTGGGGTGCATCTCAGATACTCGGAGTAACGGGCAACAAGGTTTCGCCCGAAAGCATCAAATTTCTCCCGATTTATACCGGCGCTCCGGGTGAAGAAAACACGGGAATCTGCATCGGAACGGAAAACTTTATCTGCATAAACGCAAAAGCAAGCGCCGCCGAGCAGAAAGCGGCGGCAGACTTCCTCTATTGGCTCTACAGCTCTGAAAAGGGCAAAAAATTTGTTACCGATGAGCTTAAATTCATCGCCCCCTTTGACACCTTTGAGGAGGGTGAAACACCCGACGACCCGCTTGCAAGAGAGGTTATCCGCTGGATGAACATGGATAATATCACAAATCTGCCGTGGAACTTCACCGTTTTCCCGAGTCAGAATTACAAAGACAGTCTCGGAGCGGCATTGCTCAAATATGCTCAGGGCACAATGACCTGGGACGAGGTCAAAAAGCTCGCCGTTGACGAATGGAAAAACGAATTCGGGGCATAATTTCAAATACAAGGCTGCTCTGTTCCTGAACTTCCGTCGGTGCGGAGCAGCCGCTAAATTCCCGGAGTTGATAACATGCAAAAAACGCTGAAAAAATACTTTCCGATCTTCGTTTTGCCGACCCTTGCGGCGTTTCTCGTCTCTTTCGCCGTTCCGTTTGTCAGCGGCGTTTATCTTTCATTCACGAAATTCAAGGTTGTAAACGAAAACACATGGGTCGGGCTTGAAAATTACATTAAATTGTTCACAACAGACAAAACCTTTATGAATTCGCTTTGGCTGACGGTTAAATTCACCGCCGTTTCAGTTGTCACCATAAATATTCTTGCCTTTGCGCTTGCTCTTCTTCTGACAAAGGGGCTGAAAGGCACAAACGCATTCAGAACCGTATTTTTTATGCCGAATCTTATCGGCGGCATTGTGCTCGGCCATATCTGGAGCCTTATCATCAACGGCGTGCTCGGCTATTTCGGAGTTGATATCACATATGACCCGAAATACGGCTTTTGGGGGCTTGTCATTCTGATGAACTGGCAGCTTATCGGATATATGATGATTATTTATATAGCAGGAATTCAGAATATTCCCGAATATCTGAATGAAGCGGCGGCAATTGACGGCGCAACTCCGGCGCAGACTCTTTTTCATGTCACGATACCGATGGTTATGCCGTCGGTTACAATCTGTTCTTTTCTGACGCTGACCAATTCATTCAAGCTCTTTGACCAGAACCTTGCGCTCAACGGCAAATCCCCCGACACCTCCCTGCTTGCGCTCGATATCTACAAAACCTTTTATGACCACACGGGGCTTCAGCTTGCCTCGTGGCACGGAATCGGTCAGGCAAAGGCTGTCATATTCTTTTTAATCGTTGCACTGATTGCGTTCATTCAGCTCAGAGCCACGAGCCAAAAGGAGGTTGAGCACTGATGAAATCACGCAGAGCGTTCAAAGAGTCGCTTTTATATATCCTTTTATTTATAATATCGGTCGTTTTTCTCGCTCCGATAGTCATTATTCTGATCAATTCATTTAAAAGCAATTTTCATATTTCGCAGTCCCCTTTTTCCCTGCCGAATGTTGAAACATTTGCGGGAATTCAGAATTTTATCAAGGGCTTTACTCAGGCGGATTTCAGCCGTGCGTTTGCAAATTCTGCATTCATAACCGTTTTTTCGGTGGCGGGAATCGTTCTGCTGACCTCAATGACTGCATGGTATCTTGTCAGAATAAAGAACAGATTCACAAAACTGATTTATTATCTTTTTGTTTTCAGCATGATCGTTCCGTTTCAGATGGTCATGTATACAATGACCTACTACGCCTTTGAGCTTAATCTCAACAACCGCCTCGGCATTATTTTTATTTATCTCGGATTCGGTGCAGGACTGTCTGTGTTTATGTTCAGCGGATTCATCAAAAGCATTCCGACCGAAATTGAGGAAGCGGCGGTTATTGACGGGTGCAGCCCTCTGAAAACTTTCTTTCTGATAATATTTCCCATTCTGAAGCCGACGGCGATAACCGTTGCAATTCTCAATGCGATGTGGGTCTGGAACGATTATCTTCTCCCCTATCTTGTTCTCGGCTCGGGCAGCAACCGAACGCTCCCCGTTGCAATTCAGATGGCTCTGACGGGCGGCTACGGCAACAAGGATATGGGTGCGCTCATGGCAATGCTTGTTTTGACAATTCTGCCGATAATCGTATTTTATCTGTTCTGCCAGAAATATATTATTCGTGGCGTGCTGGCAGGCGCAGTTAAAGGATAAACATTCAACGGAGGCTTAATATGGCAACAATAAAATTCAAGGATGTTGTTAAATCGTTTGATAACGGAAAGGTCACTGTTATCCCCGACCTTTCATTGGAAATAAAGGACAAGGAATTTGTTGTTCTTGTCGGCCCGTCCGGCTGCGGAAAATCAACAACGCTGAGAATGATTGCCGGCCTTGAGGACATCAGCTCGGGTGAAATATATATTGACGATAAAAAGGTTAACAATATTCCGCCAAAGGACAGGGACATCGCAATGGTTTTTCAGAGCTATGCGCTCTATCCGCACATGACGGTTTATAAAAACATGGCGTTTGCACTTAAGCTTAAAAAACTTCCGAAAAAAGAGATTGACGAAAAGGTCATGTGGGCGGCAAAAATCCTTGAAATTGAGCCTTATCTTGAGCGGAAACCCAAGGCTCTCTCGGGCGGTCAGAGGCAGAGAGTTGCGCTCGGAAGGGCTATGGTCCGCAATCCCAAGGTGTTCCTGCTTGACGAGCCTCTGTCAAATCTTGACGCAAAGCTCAGAACCGAAATGAGAAGCCAGATAACAATGCTGCATAAAAGACTGCAGACAACCTTTGTATATGTCACGCACGACCAGACCGAGGCAATGACCATGGCGGACAGGATTGTTGTTATGGATAAGGGCGTCATTCAGCAGTTTGACACTCCGCAGATGCTTTATAACGAGCCTGCCAACATGTTTGTTGCGGGCTTTATCGGCTCGCCTCGGATGAATTTTATCAATTCAGGAATCGTGAAAGACGGCGAAAAACTGAAAGCTCGGTTTTCGGGATATGAGCTGACGGTATCAAAAGAAAAAGCAGAGTATCTTGCGGATTATATCGGCAAGGAAGTGATTCTGGGCATTCGCCCCGAGCATTTTATTGCTGCCGAAGAAATAACGCCGTCAAAAGATAAGTGCATTATTACGGTTAACACTGAAATCGCCGAGATGATGGGCAGCGAAACCAACATCTATTTTGACCTTGACGGTAAGCAGAATATTGCTCAGATAAAAACCGGGAGAAAAATAAATCCCGGTGACCGAATCCGACTTTCGGTTGACGAAGATCACGCTCATTTTTTTGATCCCGTTACCACCGCCGCAATCGGTTGATAATATGAAAAGAAGCTGCGGAATTTTGATGCACATAACCTCCCTGCCCTCGCCTTTCGGAATCGGCACGCTCGGAAAAGAAGCTTTCGGTTTCGTTGATTTTCTCAAAGCCGCAAAGCAAAAATATTGGCAGATTCTTCCTTTGAATCCCACAGGCTTCGGCAATTCGCCTTATCAATCATTTTCAGCTTTTGCCGGAAATCCGTATCTTATAGATTTTGATACTCTTTGCGAATTCGGCTTATTGACAAAAGACGATTACGGCGGAATCGATTGGGGAAATGACCCACGCAGGGTGGATTACGGCAAAATATATCTTCACCGCTCCGAGGTTTTGCGAAAAGCCTGCGATAATCTGCCGAAAAGCGAAGAATATGATGAATTCTGCGCAGAAAACGCCTTTTGGCTCGACGATTACGCCCTGTTTATGTCGCTGAAAAGCTCTTTCGGAGGGAAACCATGGTATCAATGGCCGCTCGGGCTGAAAACACGCAACGAACAGGCAGTTGACGGCGCAAGGTCTTTGCTCTCGGACGAAGAAGAATATCACAAAAAGGTTCAGTATTTATTTTTCGGTCAATGGAATGCGCTGAAAGCCTATGCCAACGAAAACGGAATTGATATTATCGGCGATTTGCCGATATATGTTGCGCATGACAGCGCAGATGTCTGGGGAAACCCCCGACAGTTTGAGCTTGACGGAGATTTTAATCCGCTGAGAGTTGCGGGAGTGCCGCCCGACGGCTTCAGCAGCGAGGGTCAGCTTTGGGGAAATCCGATTTTTGACTGGGAATATATGCGAAAAGACGGTTACCGCTGGTGGATAAAGCGGCTTGAGCATTCTCTTTCGCTTTTTGACCGCCTCAGAATCGACCATTTCAGAGGCTTTTCATCATATTACGCCGTCAAGTACGGAATGAAAAACGCAGTTAACGGTGTCTGGCTTAAAGGCCCCGGCATTGAGTTTTTCAAAGCGGTTGAAGCTTCGCTCGGCAAACCCGATATTATTGCAGAGGATCTCGGTTATGTTGATGATGATGTGATCAATCTTCTTAAAGAAAGCGGTTTCCCGGGTATGAAAGTTTTGCAGTTTGCTTTTGACAGCCGTGAAAACAGCGACTATCTGCCGCATAATTATGAAAAAAACTGCGTTGTTTATATCGGAACGCATGATAATGACACTCTTGAGGGCTGGTTTGAAAACGCAGGTCACGATGATGTTGAGTTTGCCGAAAAATATCTGCGGCTCAGCGAAGCCGAGGGCAAAATCAAGGGCGTTATCAAAGCGGCTCTCTCAAGCGTCGGTGAAACCGCCGTTCTGACAATGCAGGATTTACTGCATCTCGGTTCGTTCGCAAGAATGAACACTCCCTCCACGGCAGAGGGCAATTGGGAATGGCGGGCTTTGAAAGAAGAAATCGATTTTAGCCTTGCAAACGAGCTTGCGGAGCTTGTCGAATTATACAGACGGG
>JAEDKI010000023.1 GCA_016295895.1 Clostridiaceae bacterium
CAAGGAGGAACACCAATGGATACTACTGCACTTCACAAAATAAGCTACGGTCTTTATATTCTTTCCGCAAGAGAGGGCGAAAAAGACAACGGTTGCATCATCAACACCTTTTCTCAGATTTCTTCAACTCCGCTTCGGAAGAAATCAATGAACCCGTTACAGGCTCGTTCAGCTACCCTGAAATTGAAGAATTTCCGCATGATTTGCTGTTGAAATATGAAAAAGAAGTTTCGGGAATGTATCTTTCCGGTCATCCGATGGCGAAATATCAAACCCTTGCCGAAAAGCTTCATTGCGCAAGGATTTCCGATATTATTAATGAAGAAGAAAAAAGCTTCAAAGATAATGACCGTGTGCTTCTTCTCGGAATGATTGCCTCGGTTAAGAAAAAAATTACAAAAAACGACTCAACCATGGCTTTTTTGGATTTTGAAGACACATCAGGCGGGGTTGAAATAATAGTTTTTCCGAAAATACTTGCGGAAAATGCGCAGATGCTGATTGAAGGCAATATTCTTCTCATTCACGGCAGAGTCAGCCTCAGAGAAGATGAGGATGCAAAGATAGTGTGTGAAGCCGTTGAACCTTGCCCGTCTGAAAATGCTGTTGCCGAAAAAAAGCAGGATAAAAAGAAAGCAAAAGGTCTTTTTTTGCGCTTTGACTCCGATAATTCGCCTCAAATCGAGCTTTGCCGCAGGCTTCTTGCAATTTTTGACGGCAATACTCCGCTGTTTTATTATTTCAGCGACACAAAGAAATATGTCAATAATCCGATCAGACAGGGAATTGATGTTAATCCCGTTTTGCTCCGTGAGCTCAGAAATCTGCTCGGCGATTCAAATGTTATCTATAATCAATAGTCGGTTATAATAAAAAAGAAATAAAGATTTTTATCAAAAATCGTTATAATCATTGACATATTGTTATAAAAAGTGTATTATCTAATTTGAATATTTTTCAAGGAGAGTTTAATTATGAAAACTATCGGCGTTTTAACAAGCGGCGGAGACGCCCCGGGAATGAACGCTGCCATCAGGGCAGTAGTCAGAACCGCATGTGAAAACGGAATTAAAGTTTACGGAATAAACAGAGGCTATGCAGGTCTTATTGAGGATGACCTTCGTGAGCTCAATATCAGAAGCGTTTCCGACATTATCCACAGAGGCGGAACAATGCTTTACACGGCAAGATGCAAGGAGTTCAGAGAAGAATCGGGAATGCAGAAAGCTATTGCAACCTGCAAAAAATACGGAATAGAAGGTCTTGTTGTTATCGGCGGAGACGGCTCGTTCAGAGGCGCCCGTGATCTTTCACTCAGAGGAATTCCCTGCATCGGAATTCCCGGCACCATTGATAACGACATCGCAAGTTCGGATTATACTATAGGATATGATACCTGCCTTAACACAATTATGCAGATGGTTGACCGTGTTAGAGATACTGTTGAATCTCACAGCCGCTGTGTTGTTGTTGAGGTAATGGGCAACAGATGCGGCGACCTTACTCTGAATTCGGGTATCGCTGTTGGCGCAACTGCAATTGTTATTCCCGAAATCCGTGATGACATTGAAAAGCATGTTATTGACAGAATCAAGAGAACTCAGAAAACCGATAAGAAGCACTTTATAATTATGGTTGCCGAAGGTATCGGCGGCGTTGAGGAGCTTGCAAGAAAGATTGAGAAGAATTGCGGAGTTGAAACAAGAGCGGTTATTCTCGGTCATGTTCAGAGAGGCGGCTCTCCGACAGTCCGTGACAGAGTTGCCGCAAGTCAGATGGGCTATAAGGCTGTTCAGCTTCTCATGGAGGGCGTCGGTAACAGAGTTGTTGTTCAAAAGGACGACCACATTGTGGATTATGATATTTATGAAGCTCTCAACATGGAGCGCAAGGTTAATAACGAGCTTTATAAGATTGCACATGAAATTTCAATCTGAGGTATTAAATGGTTACCAATGAATTTCTTTCATTAAGAAAAGCTATAATTGAAAGGGATTTTAAATCTCTTAATGATATGCAGAAAAAAGCGGTTCTCTCAACTGAGGGACCGCTTTTGGTGCTTGCCGGGGCAGGAAGCGGAAAAACAACCGTTCTTGTTAACCGTATTGCAAACATCATTAAATACGGAAAAGCCTATTACAGCGAAGACTGCGAGGGAGAATGCACTCCCGTTGACCTTGCTCTTATGAGAGCGGCGGCAAACGGAGAATGCGAAGATTTTTTTGACATTGAGCATCTGTTAAAAGTTGATGCCGCAAAGCCTTGGGAGATTCTTGCAATCACATTCACAAATAAAGCGGCAGGCGAGCTTAAAGAAAGGCTTGAAAAAATGCTCGGCGAGCAGGCAAGAGACATTTGGGCGAGCACTTTTCACTCGGCTTGCGTGCGCATTCTCAGAAAGAATGCCGACTATATCGGTTATTCATCCAATTTTACGATTTATGATACCGATGACAGTAAAAGAGTGATTAAGGATTGCCTTAAACAGATCGGAATGAGTGACAGCGTTCTTCCGCCGAAAACCGTACTATCGGTAATAAGCAATTCAAAAGATATGCTGATTTCTCCCGAGGAATATATCCGTCAGAACTTCGCCGACATTCGTAAACGCAATATAGGCACAGTATATGAAGCCTATCAAAAACGGCTCAAGGCGGCTGATGCAATGGATTTTGACGATATTATCGTTAACACAGTCCATTTGCTTCAGAATAATCCCGATGTTCTTGATTACTATCAACATAAATTTAAATACATAATGGTTGATGAGTATCAGGACACAAACCATGCGCAGTATTTATTAACTTCGTTGCTTGCAGGCGGATATAAGAATATCTGCGTGGTAGGCGATGACGATCAGAGCATCTATAAATTCAGAGGCGCAACAATTGAGAACATTCTCAGCTTTGAGCATCAATATAAAAATTCAAATGTAATTCGCCTTGAACAGAATTACCGTTCAACTCAAAATATTCTTGACGCCGCAAACAGCATTATTTCCAATAATGTTAACAGAAAAGGCAAAAAGCTCTGGACAGATAACGGAAAAGGTAATCTGATTTGCTATCACACCGCCGATACAGACAGAGACGAAGGACGGTTTGTTGCCGAAAAGATTCTTGACGGAATCAGAAACGGGCGAAAATACAGCGATTTTGCCATTCTTTATCGCATGAATTCGCAATCAAACCTCATTGAGCAGTCTTTTGTCCGCATGGGCATTCCTTATGCACTTCTCGGCGGTCATAAGTTTTATGACCGAAAAGAAATAAAAGACGCTTTGGCATATCTCAGCGTTATCGCAAATCCCGATGACAGCGTAAGGCTTCAAAGAATAATAAATGTTCCAAAAAGGGGGATAGGAGATTCTTCTGTTGGAGCTGCGCTTGAAATTGCCGACGGTCTCGGAATCAGCCTTTTTGAAGTTATCAAAACCGCCGACCAGTTTCCCCGCTTGAGTCGTTGCGCAAAGAAAATGACGGAATTCGCCGAAACGATTGAAGAATTTATCTATGATGCGGATAACCTTGAATTATCGCAGCTATTCAACAAAGTTATTTTATCAACGGGCTACACGGCATCGCTTAATCTTGAGCCGGAAACAAAAGAGGAACGATTGGCAAACCTTGAAGAGCTTTCAAACAACCTTTTGCGCTTTTCCCGGGAAAATGAGGATGCAACCCTTAATGATTTCTTGCAGGAAGTTGCATTGATGACCGATATTGATAACTATAACTCCGATTCCGATGCGGTTGTAATGATGACGATTCATTCCGCAAAGGGTCTTGAATTTCCCGTTGTTTTCCTTGTAGGTCTTGAGGAATCAATTTTCCCCTCGGAGCTTTCGGCAATGAGCGGCGAAAGCGAGATTGAAGAAGAACGCCGCCTTGCATATGTTGCAGTCACGAGAGCCAAAAAGCAGCTCTACATCTCAAGGGCAAGAAGCAGAATGCTTTTCGGCTCAACAAGATATAATCAGCCTTCAAGGTTTATTCATGAAATACCCGAAAGCCTTCTCGAGGAATCGGGCGATTCATTCGCAAGCCCGTTTTCTTCGGGTTCAAGGAATGCACCGATGTTCAGAACGCAAAGAAGCACCGCCCAGCCTGTTTCACGGGGATTTTCTTCTGCACCGACAGTTTCTGCTCCGAAAATCAATTCGGAAACATTCAATGTCGGCGATACCGTTAATCACAGAACCTACGGTCAGGGCGTCGTAATCAGTGCAAAACCCATGGGCAACGACACTTTGCTTGAAATTGCATTTACTTCGGCAGGAACCAAAAAAATCATGGCAAATTATGCGAAGGTTGAAAAAGTCTGATGTTATTATCAGAAAAGTTGATTTTTTCCCGTTTCAAGCTTGCTGACAAGCCTGTTCATTTCTTTTTTTGATCTTACGCTGCGGGATAAATCAATAATACGCTTTTTCTCGCTTTCATTCAGCAAAGCAAAGGTTTCCATTGCTTTTTCGCTTTTTGAAAGCGCCGAACCAAAGCCCTGAGGAATACCGTTCATGTCTGTCATTATAATCACCTCACAGATATTTTTATCATTTATCTTTTTGTTATTCCAAAACTAATAATATGTTTTATTCCGATATATCCGGTAAAGTATTGTATTTTACCCATATATATGGTATAATTTTAATAGTATGAATTTCTGATAGGAGGAAACAGCCTATGAAATACAGAAAAATGGGTAAAACAGGCGTTGAAGTTTCCGTTCTCGGATTCGGTTGCATGAGACTGCCGACTGTTGACGGTCAGGATAATTGCATTGATGAGGAAAAGGCAATAGGAATAATCCGCAGCGGAATTGACAGCGGTATTAATTATGTTGATACTGCGTTCGGATATCACGGAGGCAACAGCGAAAGACTTGTCGGCAAAGCTCTTAAAGACGGTTACCGTGAAAAGGTAAATCTTGCAACGAAGCTTCCTCTCTGGAATGTTAAATGCGAGGAGGATGTTGAACGCATTTTCAATGAACAGCTTCAGAAGATTGACACCGACCATATAGATTTTTATCTTCTTCATGCCGTCAATAATGACTCTTGGGATAATATTGTTACAAAATTCGATGTTCTGCCGAAGCTTGAAAAGCTTAAAGCGGATGGCAAAATTAAACATATCGGCTTCTCTTTCCATGATGACCTCTGGGTTTTCAAAAAAGTTATCGACGCATATGACGGCTTTGAATTTTGTCAGATTCAGTTTAATTATATCGATGTTGATTATCAGGCGGGTCTTGAGGGGCTTGAATATGCCGCTTCAAAGGGACTCGGCGTAATTGTTATGGAACCGCTTCTCGGCGGAAAGCTTGCTTCTCCTAACGAAAGAGTTGCCGCTAAGCTTTCCGAAGAGAAAACTCCCGTTGAATGGGCGCTTGATTTTGTCTGGAACAGACCCGAAGTTTCAATTCTTCTCAGCGGTATGGGTAATATGCAGATGGTTAACGATAACATCGGATATGCCGACAGAAGCAATCCCGGAATGCTCTCCGAAAAAGATCTTGCCATGCTTTCAGATGCAAAGCATGTTTTTGATGAAATGGTTGTTGTTCCCTGCACAGGCTGTGAATACTGCATGCCTTGCCCGTCGGGAGTTAAAATTCCAAAGGTGTTTTCAGCTTTCAATAACATCACAACAGGCGGCAGAAGGGTTGTCAAAGACATTTTTCCGGATATTGAAACCAACGCTTCTCTTTGCAAAAAGTGCGGAAAATGTGAGAATGCCTGCCCTCAGCATATAAAAATTATTGACACGCTCAAAACTATAATCGATAAGTTTTAATGAGGTGAAGCATTTTGAAAATTTTGTTTCAGGGAGATTCAATAACCGATTGTGGCAGAGACCGTTCGGATTATCATAATCTCGGCGAAGGCTATCCGCTGTTTGCCTCGGAATTTATAAAGCAGGAGAATCCCGGAACCAAGTTTGAATTTATTAATCTCGGAATAAGCGGGAATCAGACTGCAGACCTTGTTGACAGGCTTCAAAGTGATTTTATTGATATTAAGCCCGACCTTGTTTCGATAATGATCGGAATTAACGACACATGGCACAGAGCCGAAAACCGCAAATGGCTCGGCAATGATGTTTTTGAAGCCAATTACCGCAAGGTTCTTTCAGAAATAAGGGAAAAAACAAGCGCAAAAATTCTTATGCTTGAAGCGTTCTTGCTGCCTGTGCCCGATAAAGAATATTTCAGAGTCGATCTTGACCCGAAAATTCAGATTGAGCGAAAGCTTGCAAGGGAATTTGCGGATTATTTTATTCCTGTTGACGGTTTGCTTGCTCAGGCTTGTATCGGAAAACCGTCATCTCATTGGTCAGATGACGGCGTTCATCCGAACAGAAACGGTGCAGAATTTATCGGCAGACTTTATGCCGATGCATTTAATCGAATGGTTGAGTTAGGAATATTAAAAAAATGAAAAAACTATCTAAGGCATTTAATTATATTTTTGTTGACGGACTTTCGGGCATGGCGCTCGGCTTGTTCGCAACTCTTATTATCGGCACAATTCTTGATCAGATAGGCGGCTTTCTACCCGAGAGAGTCGGTGTTTACTTAATTTCGATTGCTTCTGTTGCAAAATCACTTACCGGTGCAGGCATCGGCGTCGGAATGGCGTTTAAATACAGCAGTTCGCCGCTTACGGGCGTTTCAGCCGCTGTTGCCGGTATGGTCGGAGCTTTTTCTTCAAAGCTTCTTGCAGGTTCGGTAATAACGGAATCCGGAATGCTCTATTCAGGCCCGGGCGATCCGCTTGCGGCATTCATTGCGGCGTTTTTTGCCATTCAGGCAGGAAGACTTATAAGCGGCAAAACAAAGCTTGATATTCTGTTAACGCCTGCAGTTTCAATTATTGCAGGTTCTACCGCAGGTCTGATTATCGGTCCTCCCGCCTCAAAAGTCATGACATATCTCGGCGAGGTTATCAGTTGGGGCATGGAGCAGCAGCCTATTCTTATGGGAATTGTTGTATCGGTTGTCATGGGCATCTGCCTTACGCTTCCCATCAGTTCGGCGGCTCTCGCAATTATTCTCAATCTTTCGGGTATTGCAGGCGGTGCGGCTGTTGTCGGTTGCAGCGCTCAGATGATAGGCTTTGCAGTTGCAAGCTACCGTGAGAATAAGGTTGGAGGCTTGCTTGCTCAGGGAGTCGGAACATCAATGCTTCAGATGCCGAATATTATCAAGCATCCGCAGATTTGGATTCCTCCTATTGTTGCAAGTGCAATTCTCGGCCCGATTTCTTCAGCAGTTCTGAAAATGACTTGTTATGCTTCAGGCGCCGGCATGGGCACCTCGGGTCTTGTCGGTCAGTTTATGACCTATGCTTCAATGGTTGAATCGGGAGCAGACTCCAAAATCATTTTGCTTGAAATGCTTGTTATGCATTTCGTTGCTCCTGCCGTTATTACTCTTGCGGTTTCTGAATTTATGCGCAAAAAGAAGTTTATTAAGTTCGGCGACATGGAACTTAAAAACATAAATTAATTAAACGGAGGTTAATTATGGGAAAGAAATTTACCGCAATCATTCTTGCACTTGCTGTTTTATTTACTGCATTTGCAATACCTGCCTATGCCGCAAAAGAAGTTACATCTTCTGCCGAAAGAGGCTTGTACCGTGTTGTTGACAAGGTTTTAGATGCTCTTGTCGGCGGCATATCGGCATTGATAAAAGAGCCTGATTGGGTCAACAAGAAAGATTTTGTCTCTGAGAATTTTTATGAAGGGCTTGCTCCCGAGGAATTCAGAGATGAACCTGCCGATGATTCGGTTTGGATGATTGGCTATTCAAACGGTTCAATTCAGACCGGCAATGAGCTTGACGGCGAGCATTATGTCGGCGGTAGTCTCTCGATAACAAAAAAGGTTGCAACCGATATAAGAGACGATCAGAAAGTCAGAACAGTTGCCATCTCTGACGGCAGGGGAATAAGCATCTTCTCATCAATTGACTGCTACGGTATTTCTAACCCCGATGTCAGAGGTATCCGTGCACAGTTTGAGGAATATGCAAAGGCTAATAACCTTAATATTACAGCAATCAACATTTCAGCACTTCATCAGCATAGCTGTGTTGACACATTCGGCTTAAACGGCGATCTCCTCGGTGCTCTTTTCTTTTCTTCAATCAGAAACATTTTCGGCAAAGAGCTTCCCAACGGTCAGAACGAGGAATTCATGGAGAATCTTTATAATGTTACCGTTAATACCATGATTGATGCCGTTAAAGATATGCAACCCGGCAAGCTTTATTTCGGAACTGCCGATGCCGAGAAGTATATCAGAGATAAACGAGACCCTCAGATCTATGATAAGAATCTCAACAGACTTCGTTTCGTTCCCGACGCCGAGGGCGAAAAAGAAACATGGATAGTTAACGGCAATATCCATTGCGTAGGCAACGGAGCTGCAGGAACTCTCATTACGGGCGACTATCCTTATTACATGGAAAAATATATCAATGAAAACGCAAATGCAAACCTTTTCTATATTCTCGGCGCTGAGCTTGCCTTGACTTCTCAGGGTGATTCGGTTGAAAAAGATCCTCAGCTTGTTGAGGAATACGGCGACAGATACGCAGGTCTTGTTGCGTTCGGCACAGCTCTCGGAAAGGTTCTTTGCTCGATTGATAACGATGAACCCGTTGAACCTGTTTTCAACATCAGAATGGAAGAAATTTTTGTTCCTGTTGAGAATAATATTCTTAAGCTTGCCGCAAAGGGCGGTTTGCTGACAAATCAGATTGTCAAAACAGGTATCGGCAAATATGAGGTTCATTCCGAAATCGGATATGCCGAGTTCGGCAAAAACATTTCCGTTGCAATAATTCCCGGTGAAATCGCTCCCGAAATTGTATTCGGCGGAACAGTTAGTGCCGCCGATTCATGGGACGGAACGGAATGGAAATATCCTTCATTCAGCGAAGTTGCAGGCGACAGAAAGCTTATTGTATTCGGTATCACCAACGATCAGATCGGCTATCTTCTTCCCGATAATGAATGGCATTCTTATCTGACGGAAAATGAAGAAATCGTTTCAATCGGTCAGGACGCAGGTGCTTGCGTTGCCGAAGCATATTTTTCACTTTTTACCAAAGTCAGATAACTGAATGTTTTATCCGCTTTGAGCCCTGCATTAATTGCGGGGCTTATGGCGGAATTAATGTGTTTTGATGAATAACTCTAAGAATTATAAGCATACAATGGCGGCAAGCTTTATTGGCTATATCACTCAGGCTATTGTCAATAATTTTGCGCCGCTTCTTTTTGTAACATTTCAGAAATCATTTGATATTTCTCTTTCAAGAATCAGCGCACTTGTAACGGTCAACTTTTGCTTGCAGCTTATCGTTGATTTTATTGCAGCAAAGTTTGTTGATAAAATCGGATACAGAGTCAGCATTGTAGCCGCACATATTTTTGCAGGTTCGGGTCTTGCACTGATGGGTATTCTGCCTTTTAAGATTTCAAATCCTTATTTCGGCCTGATTATCGCAATTGCCTGCTATGCAATCGGCGGAGGAATTATTGAAGTTCTTATCAGCCCGATAGTTGAAGCGTGCCCGAATGATAAAAAATCTGCGGCAATGAGTCTGCTTCATTCTTTCTATTGCTGGGGTCATGTTGCTGTTATTTTGTTTTCAACATTATTTTTCGTTACGGTCGGAATTGAAAAATGGCAGCTTCTTGCTTTGATTTGGTCAATAATCCCTTTTGCAAATGCAATTTATTTCTGCTTTGTGCCTATTAATACTTTGATTGAAGCAGAAAAAGCCGTTCCGATTAAGAAACTGTTTAAATCAAAACTTTTTTGGATTTTTATTCTCCTGATGCTTTGTGCAGGCGCTTCGGAGCAGGGGATGAGCCAATGGTCATCGGCATTTGCGGAAATCGGATTAAATGTTTCAAAAACAATCGGGGATCTTCTCGGACCTTGTATGTTCGCTGTAATGATGGGAATTTCAAGAGTATTCTATGCGGCGATGAGCACCAAGCTTAATTTGACAAAATTCATTTCCGTGAGCTGTGTTTTCTGCATAATAAGCTATCTGATTGCTTCTTTTTCGCCAATTCCTGTTCTATCTCTTATCGGGTGCGGATTATGCGGACTTTCGGTCGGTATTCTTTGGCCGGGTGTTTTCAGCCTTGCGGCTGAGAAAGCATCTGCCGGCGGAACCGCAATGTTTGCGTTCCTCGCTCTTGCGGGAGACCTCGGCTGTTCATCGGGTCCGACTCTTGTCGGCACGGTTTCCGGCATTTTTAACGATAATTTGAAAATAGGATTTCTTGCAGCTCTGATTTTTCCGATTGCTTTGATTATCGGCATATTTTTTCTTCGGAAATGCAAAAACACTCTGAGAATATAAAAAATGTTCACAATAACTTATGATAATAATTAAAGAAAACAGGTTAGAATTTTTTAAGGCGGTGATTATTTGGGCAAGAAAACAACAATTAAATATGCGCTCAAAGAAACCGATTTTCTGCTTTATATAACCTGTATTCTTTTGTCATTGTTCGGTGCGCTGATGGTTTACAGCGCAACAAGAAACGATGCGATTAAAGCGGGTCAGATCCTCAGCCGTGAATGTCTGATAATGATAATGGCGGCAGGCATAGGAATACTGCTGTGTTTTGTAATTTCATTTCTTGATTATGACGCCATTGTCAGGCTTTGGCCTTTGGTTGGCGGAATATGCTTGCTGCTGATTTTTTCGCTCTTTATCTGGGGTGACGGTCCTGCAGACCGTCCCGATGCAAGATGTTGGCTTCCGATTATCAAAACCGACAGCTTTTCCGTTAATTTTCAGCCATCGGAGCTTGCAAAAATCGGATTCTTGATTACTTTTACAGCCCATATTGAAGCTGTAAAGGACAATATCAACAGCGTTAAAAACATTCTTTTGCTGACACTTCATGCTTTAATCCCGATTGGTTTAATAATAATAACCGATGACCTTGGTTCGGCTATTATATTTGCATTTATTTTTGTTGGCATGATGTTTGTTGCCGGCGTTAAGCTCAGATATTTTGCGGTTGCAATCGGTATGGTTATTGCGATGGCTCCCGTTATATGGGTCAAATTTCTTGCAACATTTCATAAGCGCAGAATTCTTGCGATATATTATCCCTCTGCACTTAGCGAAGATGTCTACAAAAATGTCATTTATCAGCAGCAAAGGGGAGTTAACGCCATCGGGTCGGGTCAGCTTCTCGGCGACGGATTGTTCAAAGGAACCTACACTCAGTCCGCTAAAGGAATACCCGTTAATGAGAGCGACATGGTTTTCACCGTTGTCGGTGAAGAACTCGGGTTTATCGGCTGTATTGCGCTTCTTTTTGTGCTTGCTTTTGTAATAATACGAATTGTTTCTATAGGAAAAAAATCAAGAAATCTGACCGGCGGTCTGATTTGTTACGGCACAGCTTTTATGATTGGAGCGCAAGTTATTATCAATATCGGTATGTGTCTGATGGTTTTCCCGAGTATCGGCATTACCTTGCCGTTTATCAGCGCAGGCGGTTCATCAAATCTTTGTATTTATTTTGCAATCGGTCTTGTTATGAGTGTTTACCGATTCAATCAGAACCGTGATCCTGTCAATTTCAGGCTTACTCACATCAGCACCCCATTTGCAGAAACTTAAAGTATTTAAGCCGATTCTTCAGGCACTATTGCTTCAGAATCGGCTTTTTTCGATGCTTAATCAATATGTTGACATAATATAGCTATATTTTCTTGACAAATCACCAAATATAGTATAAAATCTATTGTGTATAATTATAAAAATTATCATTGATTGGAGTGGAATTATTAGTGAGCGAGAATATTGTTCAATATGTAGTTGCCGCAAGCGGCGGTGACACCGATGCAATGGCAAAGCTCTACTCAAAAACATTAAAAGCATCTTATTATCTTGCTTCTGCGCTTTGCGCCGATGACCGTGCAGTTGAAATAACAAAAGAAGCATATGCAAAAGCTTTTTGTTCAATTGATAAGCTTAAAAAGCCCGAAGCCTTTGAAATCTGGATGAAACAAAATGTTGCTTCGGTATATAAAGAGAAACAAAAATTTGTATTTACCGATGCTGAGGCGGGTTCTGAAGAAAATTCATCGGAGTTTTTGCCTGAAAATGCATTTGAAGATTCCGAACTTAGCGAAAAGGTTCTGAGTGCCGTTGCATCCCTCAAGCCGGAGCTTCGCACGGCTCTTGTTCTTCATTATAACAATGGTATGCCTGTTGCCGCTCTTGCTAAATTCCTCGGAGTATCCGAGAGCACGGCAAATTCTCTTCTCGGAAAGGCGAGAGCCGTGGTTCTTGCCGAATCGGGAGTTGAAGCATCTTCCGCTCCGGGAGTTACGGGTTCTCTTCCTGTTTTGACCCGTATTTTCCAAAGAGGTGCAGCAGAAATTACAATTGCAAATACTGATGTCAGAGACATTTTTATTTATGCAATTGATGCATATGAGGCTTCAAAGCCTGTTCCGGTCGAATCCGAACAGCAGACAATTGAAGAAGTTCAGCCTTCTCAGCCTCAGACAGAAACTGCACAGCAGGAGATTGCTCCGAGCGCAGAGGATAAAGCCGAAGCCGACAGACCGGATAATATTATATCTTTCAAACAGAAGATTAACGATATTCTTGACGGAGAGAATATAAAATCATCAAGCGATGATCCGGTCGTAAATACGGAATCCGACGAAGCTGAGCCGGATGTTCCGGATATTGATATTTCTTCAGGCGCAAATGATATATCCTTCAAAGATTTCGGCGGAATATCGATTGATTCCGATAATAACAACGCTGAAGATTCACAGCCTGCCGAAACTCCTGCACCTGTTTCCAAAAAGTCTGTTAAATTAAATCCCAAAATTATCGGAATTGCCTGTGCGGCTCTTTTGGTAATCGTAATCATAATAGTTGCCGTTGCTTCAGGCGGCAAAGATAAACCCGATGTTAATCCTGCCGACGCTTCAAACGGCGTTACCTCTGTTGAGGACGCAATTGCTCAGGGTTATCTTTGGCAGCCGGGCGGATTTGCGGAATGCACAGAGATAGTTTATCTCGACGAAAACTGCTGTTATTTCAAATCTGCAACGACGGGAAAATACGGCTTGCTTGATTATCAGGGCAATGTTATTCTTCAGCCGAACTATGACGGATTTGAACGTTGCAGCAGCGGCAGAGATTATTCGGGTCGAAACAGCTACCACAGCCTCGTTAAAATAGGCAATGAAACCTTTGAATTTCTCATCACCAACGGCATGGCTGTTGTATCCGAAACTCCTCACGCTTCTCATTCCGTAGAAACCGAAAAGCTTGAGGGAACTTCATATGACGAGCGTGACCGTTATTTTGAGGGCTATGCCGCCGCAAGAAAGAATGACAAATGGGGCTATGTCAGCCAGGATAAGGATAAGAAAGTTATTCCTTATGAATATGAAGCCGTCAATGACCTTTCGGCAAACGAAGCTTCATATACCGACTATTGCCGTGGAGTAACAGGCGGACTTATTGCCGTTAAAAAAGACGGCAAGATGGGTATTATCAATCTTGAAAATGATACTGTTGTTCCGTTTGAATATGATAACATCATGCCCGGAAGCGACGGCGTGTTCATCGCTCAGAAGGGCGGATCATGGGGCGTTATTCTTGTCGGTGAAGCTATTAAAACCTTTAAAGGCGTTAATGTAACCGTTCAGATTGCTCCTCCGACAACAACCGAGCCCGAAGAAAACACAATGGGCAAATATAAAGTTACTTCAAGTGACGGCGCAAACATCAGATCAGGCGCAGGTGCAGATTATGAGCTGCTCGGTGAGCTTGATTACGGCGATATTGTTATCGGCTATTCAACTGAGAGAGCAGATAACGGCAAGAAATGGCTTCAGATCAAGTATAACGGCGAATACGGATGGGTTGCAATGAGCAATCTTGAAGCAGAATAATTTGTCGAGTTAACTTAAAGAAAATCAGCTCGAAGACGGCATTAATAATCCGTTTTCGAGCTGTTTTTTAGCTTCACGCAACTTTTGGTTTCTTTATGCTACTTTCCTGCAAGGTCTTTTAAAGCATTGCCCGTCACACGGTAAATAGTCCAATCATCAAGCGGAACGGCTCCCATTGAAAGATAAAAATCAATGCTCGGTTTGTTCCAATCAAGACAGCACCATTCAAGTCTGCCGCATTTTCTTTCTTCTGTTATTTTAGCAAGCTGAATGAGCAATCCTTTACCGTAGCCTTTTCCTCTGTATTCGGGCTTTACGAATAAATCCTCAAGATGAATTCCCGCCTTGCCGAGAAATGTTGAAAAATTATAACAAAACAGAGCAAAACCGACTTCTTTGCCGTTTTCAAGTGCAAAAATGACTTCTGCCTTTTGCTTTTCAAAAATCCATTCTTCGAGTAATTCGGGAGTTGCAACAACATCGTCAGACATATGCTCGTATTCAGCAAGCTCCTTGATAAACTCTAAAATCAGAGAAGTATCTTTTTTATCGGCGAATCTGTATTCCATGTTAAGTACCCGCTTATTTCAGCTTCCATGCAAGGTCTTTAAGAAACAGCTCGTTCTCAAGACTTTCAGGAGTTGTGTCTTTATTTATATGGACAAATTCAATATCCATCATTCTTGCAAAATCACGAAGCATATCAGCGTCTGCGTCATAAGAAAGAACAGTGTGATGTGCTCCTCCGGCGATAATCCAGCATTCAGCTCCCGTGCAAAGGTCGGGCATTGCCTTCCACATAACTCTGGCAACGGGAAGATTAGGCATGTCAAGAATCGGCTTAACGCACTCTATATCCTGACAAATCATTCTGAGCCTGCCACCCATATCAACGAGGCTGACAACAACGGCTTTGCCTGCTTTTCCTTCAAAAACAAGTCTTGCAGGGTCTCCTTTGCCGCCGATTCCGAGCGGATGAACTTCAATTCTCGGTTTATCTGCCGCAAGAGTGGGGCAGACTTCAAGCATATGTGCGCCGAGTGAATATTCCGCTCCGGGTGCAAGATTATATGTATAGTCCTCCATAAATCCCGTTCCGCCGTTCATGCCTTCGGTCATTGCTTTGATAACAGCGGTCATTGCGGCAACTTTCCAATCACCCTCGCCGCCGTAGCCGTAGCCCTGCTCCATCAGCCTCTGGCTTGCAAGTCCGGGAAGCTGTTCCATGCCGTAAAGATCCTCAAAGGTATTTGAGAATGCTTTGCAGCCTTGTTCATCGAGCATTTTCTTGATTGCAATTTCTTCCTTTGCCTGATAGCGAACGGCGGCAATATTATCGGTTGCCATTTCATATTTTGATATGTATTCATCAACAAGTGCATCCGTTTCGCTCTCTGAAACTGCATTGATATATTCAACAAGTGTTCCTACGGGCCATGTGTTGACCTGCCAGCCGAGCTTTTCCTGAACTCCGACCTTGTCGCCCTCGGTAACTGCAACATTTCTCATGTTGTCGCCAAAGCGCATAACTTTAAGCTTCTTTGAAAAAGCTGCACCGACTGCCGAACGCATCCATTTTCCGAGATTGGAGAGAACCTTTTCATCCTGCCAATAGCCCATAATAACTTTTCTGGGTATTCTTAATCTTGCGGCAATAAAGCCATGTTCTCTGTCGCCGTGAGCTGCCTGATTGAGATTCATAAAATCCATGTCAATTTCTTCATTGGGAATGTCACGGTTGTATTGCGTTGCAAAATGGCAATAGGGCTTTTGAAGATTTTTAAGACCGTTAAGCCACATCTTTGACGGCGAAAAGGTGTGCATCCATGTTATGATTCCTGCGCATGAGTCGCAGAAGTTTGCTTCTTTAACGATATTATCGATTTCTTCGGGCGTTTTAGCCGTAACCTTATAAACGATTTTGCAAGGCAAAACACCGCTTGCGTTCATTTTTTCAGCCATTTCAGCCGCTCTTGAAGCAACGGTATCAAGCACCTCAGGGCCGTAAAGGAATTGACTGCCGACAACAAACCAAAATTCGTAATCTTTCATACTCATAACCGAAAACACCTTTCATATAATTTAATTATTTTTATTTTATCATCAATTATTTAATGTGTCAAACTGTTTGATTATTATTTTATAAAATACTTGAAAAGTCAATATTCATATGATAAACTAAAATCAAATAATTAAAGGGGGAATTAAAATGCTCTCAAAAACACCGCCCATGGGGTTTAACACCTGGAATACCTTCGGAGAAAACATAAACGAAAACATAATAAAAGAAACGGCAGACGCTATGGTTGAAAAGGGTTTGCTTG
>JAEDKI010000179.1 GCA_016295895.1 Clostridiaceae bacterium
TATCGGGAATGTCGCTGTTGGGGTTGCCGAGCGTTTCAATGAATACCGCCTTTGTGTTCGGCTGAACAGCCGCCTCAACCTCGTCAAGGTTGTGAATGTCAACAAACGTTGTCGAAATTCCGTACTGAGGAAGTGTGTGAGCAAGAAGATTGAAGCTTCCGCCGTAGATCGTTTTCTGAGCCACAATATGGTCGCCGCTCTGAGCCAAAGCCTGAATTGCGTATGTTATCGCCGCCGCACCGGAAGCTACCGCAAGAGCCGCAACGCCGCCCTCAAGAGCGGCAACTCTCTTTTCGAGAACGTCCTGAGTGGAGTTTGTAAGTCTGCCGTAAATGTTGCCCGGATCGGCAAGTCCGAAGCGAGCCGCCGCATGAGCGGAATTGTGGAAAACGTATGAAGTGGTCTGATAGATAGGCACCGCTCTTGAATCGGTTGCCGGGTCTGCTGTTTCCTGTCCTACATGGAGCTGAAGTGTTTCAAATTTATATTCTGACATAATAATTTTCCTTTCTGTTTCAAAAAATAATAGTTGACAATAGTGTTAATTTTTTTAGTTTTTACAGAAAGGGTACATTCGTCCGAATCTGAAATTTTGTCTCAAAAGCTTTTCAAAAATCTGCTTCATAAAATCACCTATAAAAAAACGGAAAGCCTTTCGACTCTCCGTTAGTTTCAAAATTTTTCTGAACTATCGGAAGGTACGGCAAAGGAAGTGTATTCGCAAATACACATCATACAAAGCATTGAATACATCTTCATTTTGTTCGCCTCCGTGAATGTTTTGTTTAGGTTGGCAGTATAATAACACATATTACCTACTCTGTCAATAGGTAATTCGAAAAATTTTTAAAAATTTTTTCAAACCAATCTTTCGGGACAACGGGAATCTTGATTTCGGTTACGAATTTTTTCGTGTCGTTTGTCATTCCGTAATCGACGAGAGTGATCTCCCGTGAGAAGCCGGCGGCTCTGAGACCGTTATTTTTCATATATTCGGTAAGCTGTTCGTAACGCTGAGCCGCGTCGTTATGAACTCCGCAGAAGCGGACGGAAACGCATAAGGCTTCGGGGAGATTTTCCGCCTCACCGCTGTAATTATCCTCGTCCTCGATGACAAGAAAAACGCAGTCGTACCTGTCAAATATTCCGTTTGAAATATTTTCTTCCGAGATTCCGAATCCGACCTTGCCGAGAAAAACGACAGGCTCGTCCTCACTTTCGCTTATCCTGCTGACGGAGGTTTCAATCGCTTCAAGACTTTTCAGCCTTGTGGAGTTCTTTATTATTATCAGACGGCACGACGGCTCAAGGGAAAGCTTAATCACGTCAAGCTCTGAGTTCTGAGCGTCCCTGATTTGACTGAGACGGTTATCAATCTTTTTTTCAACGTTTTCAAGCTCCTTTTTCTTTTGCATAACCCTGTGCTTTTGCATAAGAAGCTTTTCTTCAATAACATCAATGTCCCTGTTTTTCAGAAAGTCGGCAATCTGCGGCAGGGGCATATCAAGCGCACGCAGATAGCGCACCGTGTTCAGAATTTCAAACTGCCGTGCGCTGTAATAGCGGTAATTCGTTTGAGGATCAATATATTCGGGAACAAGAATACCGAGAGCTTCGTAGTGGCGCAGACTTCCTGCGCTGAGATGAAACATTTTTGAAACTTCACCGATGGAAAACAGGGAGCTTTTATCCATTTTTCTGCTTCTCCTTTTTGCTGATTATAATGTAGGCGGCAAGACAGATGAGAACGGAAAGGATTGAACCGATCGGCGCCGCCCAGCCCATCGGGAAAAGATTGTCGGGAAATTTTTTGGAGGCAAGATAGGCGAGGGGAACACGGGCAAAAATAATAGATATTGAATTGTGCAGGAAAGAAATTCCCGATTTTTCAATGGCGCAGAAGTAACCCGAAAGGCAGAAATGTATTCCCGCAAAAACGCAGTCCGTGACATAGCTTCGGAGATACTGCGTGCCGAGACGGACAACATCGGGACTGTTATCGAACAGAGCGACAATCTGCGGTGCAGTCAGCTCTACCAAGGCAACAACAGCCGAATCGACCGCAACCATAATAAGTATAGCGTACCGCAGCGTCAGCTTTGCACGCTTTGGCTTGCCTGCGCCCATATTCTGCGCACCGAGAGCGGAAACGGCGGAAAGCATCGACGAGGGGAGCAGGAAAAGGAATCCGATAATTCTTTCGACTATTCCGACAGCCGCCGCATCGTTGAGACCTCTGCGGTTTGCGATTATCGTTATAACGATAAAGGAAATCTGAATAAAACCGTCCTGCAGTGAGATCGGAAAACCGATGCGAAGAATATTGCCGATAACGGATCGTCTGAATTTGAAATCATCTTTTGTGAGACGGATACCCGTCTTGGATTTTCTCATAACTGCAAGAGCTACAATGACGGAAACGGTCTGAGAAAGCGTTGTGCCGAGAGCCGCACCTGCCGCACCCATTCCGAAAGCGCCGATGAAAAGGCAGTCGAAGGCAATGTTGCAAACACAGGCGATTGCAATAAAATACATCGGACTTTTGCTGTCTCCGAGACCTCGGAAAATCGAGCTGATAATATTGTATGCCGTGATAAAAGGTATGCCGATAAAGCAGATTGTCAGATAAGCGACGGTGCTGTCAACCGCTTCAATCGGGGTGGACATCATCGAAACAATGGGTTTGACAAGGAGGAGAAGTACCGCCGTCAATGCCGCCGAACCGATCAGAAACAGGGAAATTGTGTTGCCGATATAGCGTGAAGCGGCTTTGCTGTCCTGCGCACCGACGCTCCTGCCGATTGTGACCGTAGCTCCCATCGCAAGACCGACTATCATAACCGTTATCATGTGCATTACCTGACTGCCGATCGAAACGCCTGTAATGCTGTCCGTTGAATTGAACTGACCGATTATGAAAAGATCCGCCGTTCCGTAAAGCGACTGCAAAAAGTATGAAAGTAGGTAAGGAAGACTGAAATAAACAAGATTTTTAAACACACTGCCCGTTGTAAGATTTTTTTCCATAGCTGTACCGTCCGAATAGATTTTGAAACGAAAGGAGTTTTCTCCGCTTGTATCAATGATTATATCATAAACTCTACAATTATTGTAGAGTCAAGGAAAAATATTTAAAAATAACCTGCAAGCAATCCAAAAAGGAAAGACTTGCAGGGGTAGATGTTAGATTTCAGACGGAATTTATTCAAAATCAAAAAGATTAAGTCCGACGTCCTCGTTAAATTTTCTTTCAACCGTGCCGTCGGTGACGGTTATCACCATTTCGCAGGTTGCGCTGATCCTTGCACGGTTGAGATGTCCGCCGAAGACCTCGCCCTTGTCGTTGCCTGCGCTCATATGCAGGTGAGCGTAGAATTCACCGTCCATTGTGGTGACCGTTCCCGTCAGAGAAACGATTTCAAAATTTCCGCTGAAGCTGTTTGCATAATATTTCTTTTCGTCAACATTGAAAACACCGACGGTAAAGTCGTTCGTCGCACCGAGTGCGCTGACGTGAGCGAGCTTGATATTTTCTTTTACGGAAATCTCTTTGAGCTTTTCAAGAATTTCCTCACCTCTGTCGATCCTCGCAAATATCGTGTTGCCGAATTTTCTGTATTCCAT
>JAEDKI010000180.1 GCA_016295895.1 Clostridiaceae bacterium
TCCACCACAATGCAGAAATCCGAACTTAATGCCAATCGGCAATGGGTTCGGATTTTTCGCTTTTTCAGAGATATCTGTTTTGAGTTTGAAAAAAAGGCTGTCACGCATCGTTTTCCGATTTGTGACAAAAATAAAAACTCTGCTTTTGTCATTGAAATGTTGCTTTTCATATGATATAATACCATCATTGTGTTATGAAATATTGATTTGAGAAGGTTTTATATGGTATGCAACAATATTCTTGAGGCGATGGGCAACACGCCCGTTATCAGACTTCAGCATATGACGGGAGCTGACGACGCAGAGGTTCTTGTTAAATTTGAGGGTCTTAATGTCGGCGGCTCGATTAAAACACGCACGGCGTTCAACATGATTCTTGACGCCGAAAAAAAGGGGCTTATCAATTCGGATACAATCATCGTTGAGCCGACAAGCGGAAATCAGGGCATCGGCCTTGCTCTTGTCGGAGCGGTGAGGGGATATAAGGTTAAAATTATTATGCCCGACTCCGTCAGCGAGGAGAGGAGAAAGATCGTTTGCCATTACGGAGCGGAAATAATTCTTGTTCACGATGCGGGCAACATCGGGGCGTGCATTGAGGAATGCCTTGAAATCGCAATGAAGATGAAAGCGGAAAATCCGAATGTATTTGTGCCCCAGCAGTTTGAAAATCCCGCAAATCCCGCAGTTCAGCGTTCGCAAACGGCAAGGGAAATTCTTGAACAGGTGAACGCTCCGATTCACGGCTTTTGCTCGGGCATCGGCACGGGAGGCACGATAACGGGCATCGGAGAAGTTCTCAGAGAGAAAAATCCCGACATGACCATCTGGGCGGTTGAGCCTGAAAATGCCGCCATTCTTTCGGGCGGCTCAATCGGCACTCATGTTCAGATGGGAATAGGCGACGGAATCATCCCCGAAATTCTTAATTGCGATATTTTTGACGATGTCTGCATTGTCAAAGACGATGAAGCGCTTCAGACATCAAGGGATCTTGCTTCAAAGGAAGGAATTATGTGCGGCATCAGCAGCGGAACGAATGTTGCGGCGGCTTTAAGGCTTGCAAAAAAGCTCGGCAAAGGCAAAACCGTTGTAACCGTTCTGCCCGATACGGCTGAAAGGTATTTTTCAACGCCGTTGTTTGATGAAAAATAAGTGACAGAGGGTTTGAAATGGTAAATTATCTGGTGGATTATGAAAATGTTAACAGAGACGGTTTGAACGGAGTCGGAAAGCTTGATTCAAATAATTCTGTCTATATTTTTTACAGCGAAAAAGCGGACAGTATGACTTTCGGGCTTCACAAGAGACTTATGGAAACCGAAGCAAATGTTGAATATTTTAAAGCAACGGTAGGAACAAAAAATTCTCTGGATTTTCAGCTTGTCTCTTTCCTCGGATATAAAATAGCTCAAAATGAGGAAGAAAGCTATGTTATCGTATCAAAAGATACGGGATATAACAGCGTTGTTGAGTTTTGGAGCAGAAAGAAAATCAAAATTTCACGGGCAGAAAGCATAACAAGCGATAGGCAGCATTCATCGGAAAATCTTCTTGAAAAAGTGGCTGAGGTTTTAGGTCCTGAGCTTTCAAAATACAGTCAATGTGCTTACAAAGCAATAAAATGCAGTTCAAGCAAAGCGGAAGTCAATAATTATCTGAACAAAAATCTTCCGCAGGAAGACAGACAGTATGCCGGAGTTATATACGGAAAAATAAAGTCACTGATTCCGGCGGAAACGCCGAAGGAAGAAAACTCTCTGAATACTCAGATCAAAGGTTTGGTTGACGAAAAATATATTGAGATTGTTTCCAAAGCAATCAAAGAGAGAAAAAGCAAAAGCGGAATTCATACTTATTTAGTCAAAAATCTCAAAAATCAGCAGATTGCAACGGAGATATACAATATAATAAAACCGCTTTTAAAAGATAAAAGCTGAGAAAATCGAAGGCAGTTTAAATTGATATGAGCATTTTCATCAGAAATCATTTCCCGACTGTCTGGAATGAGTAAAATAATAATCAGAAGCACAAAGGCGTGTATCAATCCCGAACGGATCAGATACACGCCTGTTTTTTATGTCGTTATGTAATTAAAACGCTTCAACTGCCGCTTTTTCGGCGGAAATGCCTTTCTTGTAGTTTTCAAGGAAAGCCTTGAAGCCTTCAATATCCGCTTCGTCGGGAACAACCGTTGTTGATTCCTGACCCGCAAATACTCTCTTTTCAAGGTAATCGCCGAGGGTTTCGCCGCCCTGCTTGCTCATCATGTATTCGGCAAGAATCGCAACGCCCCACGGGCCGCCCTCACCGGCGGTTTTCATGACCGAAACGGGAGCATTCAAAGCCGCACCCATGATTTTCTGACCTGCAACGGGAGCTTTGAAGTATCCTCCGTGGCCGAGGATTCTGTCAACCTTAACCTGCTCGTTTTCAAGGATTTCCATGCCGATGCTGAGCGTTGCCGCAGCGGAGGAAAGCTGAACTCTTGCAAAGTTTTCAAGGGTAAATTTGCTGTCGGGGCCTCTGAAAAACATCGGTTTTCCGCTGTCAAGCCCTGTGATAACCTCGCCCGAAAGATAGTTATATGCAACCAGACCGCCGCAGTCCTTATCGCCTGCAAGAGCGGATTCAAATATTTTGTCAAGAACTTTATAATAGCTGACCTCGTGACCCATAGCTTTGCAGAACGAGGTGAAAAGATTTGCCCATGCGTCGATTTCGCCCGAGCAGTTGTTGCAATGAACCATTGCGACGGGTTCGCCCGACGGAGTAGTTACCATATCGATTTCGGGATAGAGCTTTGAAAGCGGCTTTTCAAGCACGACCATGAGGAAAATCGAAGTACCTGCCGAAACGTTGCCCGTTCTCGGAGCAACCGAATCGGTGGCAACCATTCCCGTGCCTGCGTCACCCTCGGGCGGGCAGAGGGGAATTCCGGGCTTGAATTCGCCCGTCGGGTCAAGCAGAAGAGCGCCTTCCTCGGTCAGATATCCTGCATTTTCGCCTGCAACAAGAACCTTCGGGAGAATGTCTTCCGCTTTTTTGCAGAATCCGAATTTCTTTGATTCTTCATCGAAAAGAGCAAGCATTCTTTTGTCATAATCGTTGGTTGAGCTGTCAATCGGGAACATTCCCGAAGCTTCGCCGATGCCGATATATTTTTTGCCCGTCAGCTTCCAATGAACATAGGCGGCGAGGGTTGCAATAAAATCAACCTTTCCTATATGTTCCTCGCCGTTGAGCATTGCCTGATAAAGATGAGCGATGCTCCAGCGCTGGGGAATGTTGAAATCAAATAGAGCGCTGAGCTTTTCGGCGGCTTCGGCGGTTATCGTGTTTCTCCAGGTTCTGAACGGAGCGAGCTGATTTCCGTTTGCATCAAAAGCAAGATATCCGTGCATCATTCCGCTGATGCCGAGAGCGCCGACGGTTGTGAGCTTAACGCCGTATTTCTCAAGCACATTCTTTTTGAGAGCGGCGAATGCGCCACGAAGCCCCGTCCAGACCTCGTCGAGGGGATAAGTCCACACGCCGTTGTCATAGCTGTTTTCCCAATCATAGCTGCCCGATGCGAGCGGCTCGTGATTTTTGTCAATCA
>JAEDKI010000181.1 GCA_016295895.1 Clostridiaceae bacterium
CATATCTTTGCTTTATTTTTTCTCAAAAATGGTTCACATCTATTTACAACGCAGAAAAAAATTAAAATTTTTTTGGTTTTAGAGTTGATTTTTTCGGAGTGTTGTGATAATATACTATGGCAATCAGATGCGCTGCTAGCTCAGTTGGATAGAGTGTTTGGCTACGAACCAAAAGGTCAGGGGTTCGAATCCCTTGCAGCGCGCCAAGGACAGAAGTGACACCGCAGGTGTTGCTTCTGTTCTTCTTTTATTTCAAGGGATTCGAACCCTGAGAGGGTGAGCGGCGTTAATAAAACAGTCCTGCGGACTGTTTTTAGCCGCGAAGTGTGAGGCGGGTACTGCTGCGAAGCAGCGGTCGCCGAGCACGCAAGGCGGCGCAGACGCCTATGAATTATCAGGAGCCTATTCATCTGATAATCGGAGAGCTGATAAAAAGCAGAAAATGGAAAAATAAATTTGCGAATCCGAGGTTGTTTCATAACCTTACACAGGGCGAATATTTCGATTTGCTGTCAGAAGTGACAGATGATTTTTCAATATGGGAAACTGTCTATTGTCACAGAATGCCCTTGCACGAGAGTATTATGGAATGGTACAAGGGCACGGGGTTACGTCCATATCTAAACGAGCTTTCCGAACATGATGCTGAAGAATTTGAAAGGGAGGTCTACAACGAGGTGGTAAAGGCCTACCCGATACAGTCAAACGGAGAAATTATTTTCAGATTTCCGAGATTTTTCTTCACGGCGATTAAGTAATTTTGCGAAAACATAAAACATATTTTCACGCAGCGTCCCGATGTAAAACAGGCAAAACAACGGCTTGCATCAAATTCGATGCAAGCCGTTTTATTTTGGTTTGAGGCTAATAATATCGTGAAGCTTATTTTTTCTTAACAGCCGTTACAACCGTTTCGGCTTCGAGCTCCATAAAGTTTACCGCATCCCTCGGGTAATGTCTTCTGTCGGTCACCCAGCCGTCAGGCAGAAACAGCGTACCGTAAGAGCCTTGCGGAATGCTGACTTTTACCGTAACCGTGTCGCCGTCCTTCCGCCATTCGGAGCTGACCTTACCGTTAACCGACGCATGCCACGCCTGAGCCGATGTCAATCCCTCGATAAAGTGCGGCCTTATTTCTAATTTTGAAGTATCTTCGCATTCAGGGTTAATTCTGATGCCTGCTACATCCTTGATAAACCACGCCGAAACATCGCCCCACGCATGATGATTGAGCGAATCCAGATGCTCCGGATAGAACGACTCCCACATCGAGGTTGCCCCCTTTTCAATCCAAAAGCCGTAGGACGGAAATTCAGGTCCAACTATCATTCTATAAGCAAGATCGGCATAGCCATTGTCGCCGAGAGCGTGAAAAATGTATCTTCCTCCGACCATTCCCGTGTCAAGCAGCCCGTTATTCTCCTCAATCAGCTTAACAAGCCTTTTAACCGCACGGGGCTTTTCATAATCCTCAAAAACGGGGAAATAAATCGCCATTGCAAGACCTGTCTGCGTATCACCCAAAACGGTCATGCTTTTGAAATCAACAAGATAAGCTCTTATTGCCGCCCTCAGTCTGCAATAAATATCATGTGCAAAATCACGCTGAGCGGTCATTCCGAGCTCATTAAAGATAAATGCCGCCATTCCGCAAATTGCAAGCGAGGTTATCGAATCGGTCACCACAAGAGGACATTTAGGCTTGCCTGCATCTCTGTTCGGATGGAGCCAATCGCCAAGACCGAACGCAACAAGCCCTTTTTTATTCTGTTTTTGAGAAATATAATTTACATATCGCAGAATGCTCGCTGCGTTTTCTTCAAGAATCCTTTTGTCGCCCCGGTATTTATAAGTATAAAAAGGAATAAATGTCAGCGCACTGTCCCAAACCGGGCCGTTACCCCATTCGTAGCCCCAATCGTCCGTTGGAATAATTCCCGGCAAAGCGCCGTCCTCACGCTGAGTCTTTCTGATGTTTCTCAGCCATTCAACATAGCTGTTTTCAACTCCGAGATTGAGGAGCATATGCTCCGAGGATAATGCGGCGTCGCCCGTCCAACCGTTCTTTTCACGGTGAGGACAATCCGTCGGAAAATAATAGAAATTTGACAAATCCGAGTTTCTCACCATGCTTTGGAGCTTGTTGAGCGTTTTATCGGAGCACGAAAAGCCGCCCTTTTCTTCAACGGCGGAATTTGCCCTCAGGCAGGTCAGCGTCTCGACGGTAGCCTCGCTGTCTTCAAGACCGACAACAAGGCAGTAACGGTAGCCGTGGTAGGTAAAGTCGGGAACAAAGACCTCGTCGCCGCCCTTGCAGATATAAATATCTCTCTGAGCATAATATTTGGGGTAAAAATTAGAAAATGTTGTTGTCATAAGGTCGCCGTTTTCATCGAGGACTTCGCTTGTGAAGAACTCAATTCTTCTGCCCGGCTCTGCTGAACGGATTCTGAATTCAAAAACGCCTGCCGTGTTGATTCCGAAATCAAAAATATGCCCGTTTGTTGATATCGGCTTTTCGGGCGTGTGGCAGCGCATACGGTCATCGGGCTCATAATCCCTGACTCCGCCTTTTTTTATGCTTACCGGAGCAATTCGCTTATTTATTTTAACAGGCTCTGCTTGACAAAGCCGCTTTTCTCCTCTCGGCTTTTCGCAAAAATGGGCATAGCCCCAGCCGCTGTCGTCAAAACCCGGCTCGCTCCAGCCCGGCTGTTCCTTGGTTGCGTCATAGAAAACACCGCTTCTCAAATCGTCAAACCATATTGGCGACTCGGACACTCTGAAGCTATCGTCCGCTTCAAATTCAAATTTTTCGCCGTCGGAGTATTCACATTCGAGCGTCAGCGCAAGCTTTGGTGCGGAGCGCCACGGTGCTGTGTCAAAATCCCATATTTTGCCGCCGGGTGCATTCTGCATACCGTTGCCGAGAATTACGCCGATAACATTCCTGCCATCTTTCAGCAGGGGTTTAATATCATATTCATCAAAATATACAATGTGGTCGGGATTGGAAATATAGGGTGCCAGCAGCCCCTTTGTTATCTCCGTGCCGTTAACGAAAAGCTTATAAAAGCCCAAGCCCGATATTGTCAAGCAAGCGGATTTGAGGGGCTTTTCAACGCTGAACTCTTTTCTCAAAAGCGGTGCGGGAATATGCTCTGTATAAGTTGTATACTTATAACTTGCAGAAATAAAGCTGTTTGAAAATTTCATTATTCCACTCCGTTCAAATTTTGTTTATTCCATTATATATGAGCCTCTTTTCAAATTCAACATCAAAGTTTCTCACAAAGGGCCGCAAAATTTCCGCCCCGATGCAGAGCCTGAAGAACTAAAGAACGGCATCATCTTTTGCTTTCAAAATGAGCTGAAACAGTCATGGCGATTATTTTATCACTGAACAGCAAATATATTGCGGTCAAGACAAGGCTTGCAATAACCGTCAACGGAAAAACAAGCGTGTTTGCGGCATTGCCCCAGAAGGCGAGATAATCGGCGTTGACAAAAAATATCTGACCCATTATGCTGTACAGCGCACCGACAAAGCTGATGTTTCCGAATACTTTGAATAACGCTCAAGCCG
>JAEDKI010000182.1 GCA_016295895.1 Clostridiaceae bacterium
TATATCTCTGCCCGAATTGTTCTCAACATAAACATACACATCCGCTCCCCAGAAGCTGTTCTCGCTGTCAAGCTTTTTGATAACAAGCTTTATGCCGTCTCTGTCAACCGCAACAAAGCCCGAATCGTCAACAGTCTGAACATACGAGGGGTCTGCGTCGGTTTCAATTCTGATAACATCCGAATCAACAATGCTATCCCATGAATCCGAGTCGAAAATATGGAAACTGAATTCAATTTCCTTGATAATTTCAATTCCTGCCGCTTTAAGCCCCGAAGAACTGATTGAGATTTCGTCATTTGCTTTCTTGCCTGATGCAACATCGCAGGAAAAAGTTGAATCTGCCATGATGCCGTTAACGGAAAGGTTTCTGACCTGAACGGTAACGTTTTGCGAACCGTTGTTTTCAACAAGCAGTTTAAGCTCCGGCCCGAATAATCCGTCCGTTCCGAGACCTTTGACGGTGATTTTTATTCCGTTGCCGTCAAAAACCACCTTTTCGGCAACCGAAACCTCCGAATTTGCTTTTTTGCTTACGCTGTCATTTGATTCACCTGCCGAAACGGAAACAGGTTCTTTCCCCTCACTCTGCGGCTGTGACACACAGCCCGCAAATGAAAAGAAAATTGCCAATGCCGTGAGAATTGCGATAAACTTTTTCATACAAATTCCTCCAAAAAAATATTCCCTGCAGTTAACTGCAGGGAAATTGTATCATATTTAATGTTCGGAAAAGCGGACATCACAAAATATTTAAAATCTGAAATTAATTCGGTTTGAAAAACCGTTATTCTCAAAATCCGATTTTAGCCTTTGCGCCCGATTGAGCGACGGGGCTTTCTTTTTCCTTTATCGGCGCATCGTTTTGTTCCTCAACCGATTCGGGCGGGAGCACGAGAGCAATAACGCTTGAATGAGTTATAAACATCGTTTGAGCATAGGCATAATCTTCAATCCTGTCATACAGTCTGCCTGCGCTGATTGTGCCCGAAAAAACGGTATTTGCGCTGTTTGCGACATAACCGATTGTGTCAATCATCGGAAGCTCGGCGCAAATCGCCTCATCGTCATTGGGATTATCATATTCCTTTCTGATTTTAAAAATCTTGCCAACCTTAAAAGGCTTCATGCCGTAATAATGATTAACGCCCGTAATCGTAATGAAAACATTCTCCACGGAACATTCTCCTTTCAGCTTTTTTCAAGCCTATTATACTGCATACGATGCGTCAGAAAGCGAACATCAGCCGTTATATTTTTCGTTCATTCCTTTAACGGCCTCGGCAACCTTACTGCGAAGCGATTCGGGTTCAAGTATTTCAACATGAGTTCCGTACTGCATTGCCCAATGGAACATTGCCATTTCGTTGACCTTAACGCTGACATCGACGGTTTTATCGGTTTCGTTTGAAAACTTAACTCCCGTTCCGAACCAATCGACAATATCGTTAACAATGAATCTGTCTGCTCTGAACTTGGCATTGACGCTCTCTCCGCAAAACATATAAATATGCTCCGCCACGTGCTTGGGCAAATCCAGCCCGTTCTTATAGCCCGTAACATTTTTCATCGGCTTCACGGGCTCATCGAGAATTTCAATGTCAACAATCCTGTCAACTCTGTAGTGAGAAATATTATCGTATTTATCATAGTTGCAGATAAGATAGTATCTGCCGTTGGTTGCAACCATCTGATAAGGATTAACTATATATTCGGCAGGCTCGCCGTGATGAATTCTTTTTTCTCTTTTCAGCTTCAGATTAAAATCCGAATAATGAAATTTCACCTTTTTCCCCTGCTCAATTGCTTCGTCAAGAACATCGATTGTATAAAAAAGCTCCTTGTTTGCGGGCATGGTTACGGGCAGATTGCGAACATGGCGCACCTTTGCCGAAAAATACCGGTTCGACTGATTTTCAAGCTTTTCGATAAGCTCTCTGCATTGGCTGTAAGGGATATATTTTGAAAAAAGAATGCTGTCAATCAGCAGCCGCAGCTCGCTGTCGTCAAAGGTGCGGATTATGTACCAATCAGACAAAACGGTTTCTTCCTCGCCGCTCTTGGTTTTGCGTATGCGCTCAGAATAACCGACATCAAAGCCCATATCCGCCAAATCGGTGAGATTCCTTTTTACCGCTTTTCGGTCAAGCTTCAACCCGTATTCCGTTTCAAGCTTATCCTGAATCTGCTTTTGGGTCATGGTGTGCTCGCTGTCTGTATATTTCTTCAAAATCTCAACAATGCACAGAATTGCGGCTTTCTTTGAATTCGGCTGATACATTTAAACACCCCTTAATCAAAAAATATATTCTCACTTCGGAATAATATCATATTTTTCTGACTTTTTCAATAAAAATGCTGACTTTTTCCCGAAAATATTGTATAATATTATATATCCTCCGCATTATCCGATAAAAAAGCCTGAATTTTGCAATTTTTTCAAAAAATGTCGAACCTTTTCGGTTTTTGAATCGTCTTATTAGTGAGTGAACAAAAAAGGAGGCTCTGTTTATGAAAAAGAAGGTATTTTCAACATTTATAATAATCGCATTGTTTTTGCAGATTTTCACCCCTGTTTCGGCTTCCGTGACGGAAAACACGGATTTTGAATTTCTCCCGATAGTCAACGATGGATTCGACTATTATCCCGACGGCTAAGAGATTCCGCAATATCCCGTTTACGACCCGGGCTGCACTCTCAGCACTGCGGGGATAATACCCGAAGCCTTTGATCTGAGGGACAGCGGCTCGGTAACAAGCGTTAAAAATCAAGGTTATTCGGGAAACTGCTGGTCATTTTCCGCCTGCGCATCGCTCGAATCAAATGCAATAATGCAGGGGCTTGCATCGGCAGATGGAATCGATTTTTCGGAAGCGCATCTGGTCTGGTTTGCCAAAAATCCCGTTTCATCAGACCCCGAGGACAATCTTTGCGCCGACGGAACAAACAACACCTCTCCTTACAAATCAGGCTCAAACGCTCCGACGGTTGCGGTCACTCTTGCAAGGCGTTCGGGCTTGGCAAACGAATCCGATTATCCGTTTTATCCCTTGGATTTATCAAAAATGGGCAATTATCCCGAAAGCTCAAGATACGATTCCGGCTCGGGCTATGTTTTCAAATCTCTTTATAATTATACAAGCATGACCGAAGTCAAAACCGCAATAATGAGCACGGGAGCGGTTATGGCTCTGTATTACCATGACGATCAATATTATAACAGCGCAAATTCGTGTCATTACCATCCCACCGAGCGAACAACCGATGAAGGCCAGACAAATCACGCAATAACCGTAGTCGGTTGGAACGATTCATATCCTAAAGAAAACTTCAATGAAGCAAATCAACCGACAGCCGACGGAGCATGGCTGTGCAAAAACAGTTGGGGCACAAGCTGGGGCGACGGCGGATACTTCTGGCTCTCATATGAGGACAAGAACCTTTGCGAATTCTACAGCTTTATTCTGACCGACGAAAGCGATTACGATTACTGCTATACATATAACGGCTTGGCTCCGGCAGGGAATTTATCATACAGCGGAAAAATCACCGTTGCAAACAGATACACCGCAAAGCGCA
>JAEDKI010000183.1 GCA_016295895.1 Clostridiaceae bacterium
AATGTTTTGCAAATTCATTCTAACTTTTTCTCTTTCATTTGTCACGCCACTGTTATGCTCTATGGGTCTACAGAGCGTTTCTACCGCTCTACCGGGGTGTAAATCACGGGTAGAGAGCCTGAAAATGCGCTCCACCGAGAGTAGAAATCAAGCAATATCAACAAAAATCGGGGTTGATTTTTTGCCTGCGGGGTGGTATAATATCAGCTAAGCAGATTTACGGAATGAAAAGGCAGATTTTGCCTGTCAGATGGGGTTTTAATATAATTCCGAATATGTGAGGGTAGTATTAATTGTTTTCCAATCCTCAGGTGCTATGCGCCGGCTCCTTTGCCAAAGGAGCCTATGCAGTCAGCCACGGTTTTTCAGTAGGCTATTTTTTGATTTATCCTTCGCCTTGGGCTCCTTAGAAAAGGAGCTGCCCGTAGGGCTGAGGATTGATTTGTTAACGGATAAATCCACGAAACAGGAAATCACAAAATACTTTTTCCCTGCGTTTTTGACATGATAAAGACATATAATAATCCTCGGAAAGGAGCGAACCGATATGACAGATGAACAGCTCAAATCAAACATCGCCAAGAATCTTACCGCTTTGAGAAAAGCGAGCGGCTTGACCCAGGCTGAGCTTGGCGAAAAGCTGACTTATTCCGACAAATCGGTTTCCAAATGGGAGCGAGGCGACGGCTTGCCCGACATAATCGTTCTTCAGAAGCTTGCCGAGCTTTACGGCGTCACCGTCAACGACATTATCAGCGGCGGCGAGCCCTCGGGCAAAAAGAAAAAGCCTTATCTCACAAACAGAATCATCATTCCTCTGCTGTCGGTCGGGCTTGTTTTTCTGGTTGCTTCCGTAATTTTCTTCTTAATCAGAATTTTCGGCATTGAATCAATTAAAACATGGCTTATTTTTCTTTATGCCGTTCCCGTTTCGTTCATTCCTCTCATCGTTTTCAGCTATCTTTGGTGGGGTGAAATCGCCCGATTCGTAACAGTCAGCGCCCTTATCTGGTCGCTTGCGTTCAGCCTTAAAGCCTCGTTTTCGAGCCAATCTCTCAATTTTATCTTTATAACGGCTACCATTATGCAGCTTTTGGTTGTTCTGTGGACTATCATGCGTTGCCGTGCGGTAATCCGCCGCCGAAAAGAAAAAGAAAGAGCCGCATCTGCGGCGGCTGAAAACAGCGAAGAATAAAATTCAAGCTCCGATGCCTGAAATGACAGCGGAGCTTTTCATTCTCTATCGGGCTTTGCTGAGCATATCGATATTTATTGCCTGAATCGCCGCCGAAAATGCGTCCGATGAAGGCTCCGACGAAACGGCATATCCGACAAATTCGGGGTCAGTATTAATAATGTATCGGCAAAGCGTCAGATTGCCCGCTTCGCTGAGAGTTTTCAGGGCAAGACTGAGCATTTCGGGGTAACTGCCGCCCGTGTTCTTCTGAATGAAAGCGGCAAGAATCTCTGCCTGAACCGAAAACAGACCTCCGTCTGATTTTGAATCAATGCCGAGTGCTTTCAGCGTTTCGCCGTCCGCTTCTCCGCTGACATTCAGCCCGTTTTTTCGCTGAAATGCTTTTATCCCACGCCGTGTTGCAAGGTCAAACCGCCCGTTGATTTCGCCCTGATACGCTCCGAATCTGCTCAGAATCCGCTGAATTGCGGCAACTCTTTCCCCGCTGTCGCCGAGCCGAACCGCCTGCGCTCTGAGAGAAACACAGGTTGATATCAGAATCAGCAGAATGAGATCTGCCGTCAGCAGGGCAACAAGCCGCCATCTTTTTCTTGTTTTTTCATTCATTTTTTCACCCCCAAAGCTTATTTTTTTATCCTCAATCGGCTTTATTACAGATAAAATATTGCCTGAGAGAATAACGAAAAATCGGCAGAAAACCCGCCGATTTGCTTTTGTTTGATAAAGAATTAACATACGCTTATTAATTCCAATCGGGAAAATCCCGAATTGTCCCGCCATTAATTCCGCAAAAAGCACAATATGTTGATTTCTTTCGCTGTTTAGTAACTATTCACTAAAAAAAATTCCCATTTGCAGTAAAAAGTTGTTGACAAATTTCAATTATTAGATTATTATTAATAACAAGAGGATTCAGAGAGGTAAAACGAAGTGCCGAATCAGAAAAATTTACCGACCGAGGAGGAGCTTGCGGTTCTTGCCGCAAACGGCGATGATGAGTCAATGGCTCTGCTGATTTCAGCCGTTACCCCGATTGCCAAAGCAAAAGCAATCAGCTTTGCAACGGTTGGAATTTCCGACGAGGATTTGCTTCAGGAGGGTATGCTCGGCTTTCTTGACGCTGTCAGAAGCTTTGACCCTTCAAAGGAGATTCGTTTCCGCACTTTTGCCGAAACCTGCATTCATAACCGTATCGTCTCCGCCGTGCGTGTTCATTTTAACAACAAAAACGCCGCTCTCTCAAACGCTCTGCCGTTTGAGCCGGAGACAGCCGATATCGGCGATTCGGATGCTGACCCTGCAAACATAGTTACCGAAATGGATGAATCCGAGCATCTCGAAAATATTCTTTTAAGCGGTCTTTCCGAGTTTGAAAAGCAGGTTGTTAATCTTCGCCTGCAAAACAACGATTATTCCCAAATCGCTTCAGCTCTCAATTGCAGCAAAAAGGCTGTTGACAACGCTTTGCAGAGAATCAGAAACAAGATGCGCAAAAAACTCAATAAATAATTACTCCTTTCGGAGTAAAAATATGCCCCCGTAGCTTAAAGCAGAGCGTTGTATAACAAAGGTGGCGGTGCGATTCCGTCCAAGGGCGAAAAAATATTTCAAGCGAGGTTAAAAACAATGTACGAAGACAAAACTCTCATCTGTAAGGAATGCGGCAACGAATTCGTTTTCACAGCCGGTGAACAGGAGTTCTATGCTGAAAAAGGCTTTGTAAACGAGCCCCAGCGCTGCAAGGCATGCCGTGACGCACGCAAGAACGCTGCCCGTGGCGAGCGTGAGTGGTTCGAAGCTACCTGCGATTCCTGCGGTGGAGTTGCAAAAGTTCCCTTTAAGCCGCGTGAGGACAGACCTGTTTACTGCAGCGAGTGCTTCGCAAAGAAACAGCAGGAGCAGGCATAAGCTCTGACTGAGAAAAATTGCTTAAAGAAACCCCCTCGGAGATTCCGAGGGGGTTTGAACATTTTATTTGCCCACCACTACATTATATCCGACTCTGACCTTGATTTTCGGCTTGGATTTTTTACGCTTTTCGGGCAGTTCAACCGAGGTTGAACCGTAGCGGAACGCCTCTTTGAGAGCCGCCGCAAATTCCGCATTTTCTTCAAAATTCTTTGTATCAAGCGGCTTTGACCATTTTTCGCCGATTGCTTCGTAGCTGTCGGCGGCAAGGTCGGCTTTTTCGGCTTCGCCGCCGAAGAGATATGCGGATTTAAGCCCCCTGCCCTTGTAATCGCCCGCAAGCCATGAAACGCCGATGTCATTCAACGAGGTCAACGCTCTTGAATAATCTTCGTCGGAGCGCAGCTTGCAGACGATGAACGGTATT
>JAEDKI010000024.1 GCA_016295895.1 Clostridiaceae bacterium
AAACTTCATTTGAAGCGTTATTTATCAATTTAATTTTTATTTCAACATCGCCGCTTTTGCCTGCAAGCTCCTCGGCTGAAATGTTCTTACCGTCAAGGAAATAATTGATTTCAACCGTAACGGGTGGCTCTTTGTCGGTTGTTCCCTGATAATAAAGATCCGTATCGGGCATATGCCAGCGAAGCTTTTCACCGTCGGTTACGGGTTGAACCTCACTTTTGACATTTGTTATATTATTAAGGTTACTTATATCGTCAACATATACCTCGCCTTTGTCGGTATGAATCCAATCGCTGACGCTGATATTCTTAACCTTGCCCGATGTGTCAAGATTAACATATACGGTTTCTGTTTTCAAAACACTTGAAGCAGAAGTTTCATAATATTGCTGAACATATTCCTGAGACTGAGTTGTTGTCTGCTTTTCTTCGTTTTCATTCTTATTGCCTGAGCAGGCTGTCAGCATGAGCAATGAAAGAGCAATTACAACTGCCGTTATTCTTTTAATTTTCATTGACCTTTTCCCCTTTCTTTTTATTAAAACCAATTGTTGTTTTTTCAATCAAACCTTCGCAGATATATAAAATTGCAGGCAGACAAATCATTATAATCAATGCGCTGATAATTGCGCCTCTTGCAAGCATGGCGCAAATGCTCTTAACAAGCATTACGTTGCAGACAAGATAAACACCGAATGTTGCGCAGAAGAACACAAGAGCACTTTGGAAAATTGAACGGCACGACGCCTGAGCGGCATCAATTATTGCCTGCTTTTTATCTTTGCCGTTTCTGAGCTCCTCACGGAATCTTGATGTCATCAAAATTGCATAGTCAACCGTTGCGCCGAGCTGAACGCATCCGATAATAGTCGGTGCGATAAAAGGTATCTCGGTTCCCGTAAAGAAAGGAACGGATTCATTTATCATAATTGCAAGCTCAATTGAAGCAACGAGAATAACGGGAATACTGATTGATTTAAAGCATATTGCAATTAAAATGAAAATTGCGGCTATTGAAATTATGCTTGTAATTTTAAAGTCTCTGTCGGTAACGGTTACAAGATCCTTTGAGAGCGCACCCTCGCCCGTTATGTAGCCGTTTTCGTCATATTTATGAAGAATATCAAGCAGCTTATCAATCTGAGCGTTTTCTTCATCGGTTGCAGGTCCGTAAACAGAGTTCATCATCATCAGGCGATAACCGCCCTTTTGACAGATTTCTTTAACGCTGTCGGGAATCATGCTTTCGGGTATTGCAGAGCCGACAAATGAATTCAGAGACAGTACGCTTGAAATGCCGTCAACATTCTCAAATTCGTTAACCATTTTGGTCATATCATGCGCCGGAATGGTTTCGTCAACGATAACAAAATGTGTTGTTGCCATGTTAAAATCATTTTTCAGCTTTGAAAGAGAAGAAACCGAGGTCATCTCCTGAGGCAAAGCCTTTTGAAAATCATAGTACACATCAACCTTATTCTTGAGCATAAATGACGGAATTATGAGAATGAGAAAAACAGCGGCAATTGCCTTTCTGTGTTTAACCGTAAACTCTGAAAGACCTTTGAATTTCGGAACAAGAGGCTTGTGATGGAATCTGTGAATGGGTTTGTCAAACATAAGAAGCATTGCAGGCAGGACAATAGCAACAGAAAGCACGCCGAGAATAACGCCCTTTGTCATTACAATTCCGATATCAAGCCCGAGAGTGAAGCTCATAAAGCAGAGAGCAAGGAAGCCGAAAACGGTTGTCAGCGAGCTTCCAGCAAGTGATACAAAGGTTTTTGAGATTGCCCGTGACATTGCTTCATTTTTATTGCTGTTTCTGAGCAATTCCTCGTCGTATCTGTCCATAAGGAAAACAGAATAATCCATTGTAACGCCAAGCTGAAGAATTGCGGCGATGCTCTGAGTTATATATGAAATACTTCCGAAAAAGTTTGTTCCCATATTGTAAATAACGGCATAAGCAAGAGCCATAAGGAGAACGAACGGAAGAATCCAGGATTTCATAGTGAATGAAAGCGCAATCAAAGCAAGAACAACGGCAATTGCAATGTAAATCGGAGCTTCTTTATTTACAAGGTCCTCCGTGTCAGCCATTATTGCCGACATGCCGCTCAGAAAGCATTGCTTATTCATTAATTTTTTAATATCTTTAATTGCATGTGTTGTTGACTCGTCAGCGCTGCCTCCGTCAAACTGAATCATCATTAGAGTTGAATCGCCGTCTGTTGAATAAAAGATATCTTTAACAACATCCGGCAGCATTGATTCAGGCACGGAAATATCAACAAATGAATCAATCCAGGTTACGCTTTTAACTCCGTCAATTTGCGAAACCTTTTGCTTGACTTCGGCAACATCTTTTGACGGCATATCCTCAATAACAAGAAAAGCATTTGCTGAATTTCCGAAAACCTTGTCGAGTATGACCTCTCCCTGCACGGAATCAAGATCATCGGGAAGATAAGACATGATATCATAGTTGATATCGGTTCCGATATACCCGAAAATGCACGGAATTAAAAGCAGAGTTGCAACGGTAAGAATTATTTTGGGATGATATGCTATAAAATGTGCAATTTTTTTAATCATTCCGCTTTCCCCTTTCATAAAAAAGAATAAACAGCGGATTTTGTTATCCGCCATTTATACTTATCATATTATATTACGAAAGAAATTGATGTCAACAAAAATCAAAAAAAGTTGTTAATAATTTAAAGAATAAGTAACAATTGCCGTTCCGTTACCGATAATTATTTCGCTTTTTTCGCCGATGAATTCATTGCTGACTCCCAAAGGAAAGGTGTTGGTCAATTCAGCATTTTCGAGCATATATTTTAATCCTTTGAGGTAAACACCCGAGCACTTTTCCGAATGAGAAAAAACAGAAATATATCCTTTGTTTTCCGTACTGAATTCCAAAGAGTCATTGCATATTGCAGTTATAACCGTGTTGCCGTCATGAATAAAAGCCTTCATTTTATTTTGAGCAAGCGAAGCTATAAGCTGAATGTTGGCGATGGTGTGATCAATGCGTCCTCCCGTAGCGCCGTAAAGATGAAAGCACGAATAACCTTCTTCAATACCGACATTTACCGCCGCATACATATCGGTTATATCTTTAATCGGATTTAATTTGATAACTTTTTCGCATACAGGTGAAAAGTTAAGGGAATCAAAATCTCCGATTGCGATATCAGGCTTTATTCCCGCTTTTTCAAGATAGGCATATCCTCCGTCTGCGGCGATAATAAGGTCTCCGCTTTCTTTCTTGATTATAAGCTCATTGCATTCGCCTGCGCCGACGATGTGGCAGGATTTCATTTGTTTCACTCCCGTTATATTATGATATCATCAAGTGCTCTTTTGGGCACATAGTGAGTTCCGCTTTCATCTCTGTAATATGCCGTGCTTCCGCTTTCGGGCATTTCAACAAGTTTTACGGTTTCTTTGGGCTTTCCGAGCGCAAGAACAAGGTCAATCGAATATTTATTGAGATCAATGTTAAAATCTTGGGATAGCTGTTCTTTTTTTATGCTTCCGATAATACAGCCGCCGAGACCTTTTTCAACTGCGCCGAGCATAATTGTCTGAGCCGCAATTCCCTCATCCCAATGCTTATCTTTGCCGAGCGAAAGATCGCATAAAATAATAATATAAGCCGAGGGTTTCTCACCCGGAACAGGCACGCCCTTTCCTTTCAGCAAGCCTGCCCACGAAAGAGTTGAAAAAACTTTTTCATTCTCCTCGGCAGTGCAAACAAGCTTATATTTTAAAGCCTGCGAGTTAACGGTTGAGGGCGTGTTACGGGCAAGGTCAACAAGCTCTCTGAGAATATCGATTGAAATCTGCTCATCTTCATAAAATCTTCTGTAAGAACGGTTTTTCAAAACTAAATCTTTAAGCATTTAAATTCTCCTGTTTCTTTTTTGGTTTCTTTTATTATAACTCCGCAATCATAATTTTGCAATGAAAAAGAAATATTATCCAATTTGTAATATCGAATTATACACCTTGTATAAAATCGCTTAAAAAATGTCATGTCAATAAAGAAAACAGACAAAATGCACATAATTTTTTAATAAATATTAAAAAAACAGTTGAAATTGTATGTTTTGTAAGTTATAATAATTCTAATATATAACACTGAATAATTTTTTAATATACAAACAGTATTAGAAAGGCGGAGGAGTCATGAAAAAAATATTTTGTGTTATGTTGACGGCTGTTATGGCTTTTTGCTCTGTTATTTGCGGCGTAAATGCCGTTGCAGAGCAGGAAGGTTCCCGAATAACAGCAGAGGAGTTTGCTGCCGAGGTTGCAAGGCTTACGGTTAATGATGAATCTGATAACCCGTTTTCATCAACAAGCAATGCCGAGCCAACCTGCGGTGAGGAGTTTTCGTGCTCAAGGCTGATTGTTAAGAGCAGAAGAAAAATTGACACCCTTAACGCTTCAACCGTTATCAGCGGCTTTGATGACCTTTGGGTGCTTCAGTTTTCGTCGCCCGATGATGCGGCGATAGCCTATGAATACTATTCAACCCGTTCGGGAATTGACTTTGTTGAGCCCGACAGAGAGATTAATGCGCTCGGCATAACCGAAACGGAATATGTATCGTATGTTCAAAGCAAAGAATATCTTTCTTGGGGACCCGAACATATCGGTATGGATATTTTAAATGCCGCAATAATCGAATCAGAAAAAGAGCTGAGCGACTGCTATGTTGCGGTTATTGATACCGGCGTTGACCCGAATCACCCTTTTTTAAAAGGCAGAGTTATTCCGACAAGAATCAATGTCAGCTCCGGCGGCAACAGAAACGATTCAATGGATGATAACGGCCACGGAACACAGGTTGCAGGCGTAATTGCGGATTGCACTCTTGATAATGTTTATATTAAACCATATAAAGTTCTGAACAGCAAAGGGTTCGGTACCGTTATAACGGTTGCCGCAGGAATCAACTGCGCAATTAATGATAAAGTTGATGTTATTAATATAAGCGTCGGGTTTGAAGAAGAATCCGATGTTCTGAAAGCGGCAATAGACAAAGCTGAATTAAACGACATTTTTGTTGTCGGTGCGGCAGGAAACACAGGCTCAGATAATCTGCTGTACCCTGCCTCGTATGATTATGTTCTTAAAATTTCCGCATTGAATCAGTCAAACGTTGTCTGCAATTTCAGTACATACGGCGATGATATTGATTTTGCGGCGCCCGGTTATGATATATTAACTACCACACTTAATAACGGCTATGTTTCCGTTAACGGAACATCTTTTGCTGCGCCGTTTGTGTCTGCGGTTGCCGCAACAGTCCGAATGTATTTTCCCGATGCTTCTTCAGAAGATATTTATAATTTCTTATCGGATATAGCAATGGAAATCAATGAAGCCGATTCATCCGAAAAATGCGGAAACGGACTTATTTATGCCTACGGAACAGAAGCCTACAATTATTTCAAAGCAAAGACTGAAACCCCTGTTTTTTCGCTTGATTCCAATTTTTATTATTCCGACATTGACTTAACAATTTCCTGCGATACACCGGGTTCAACGATTTATTACACAACGGACAAAAGCGTTCCGTCAAAAACAAATCCAAATGCAAAAATCTATGACGGAACTCCCATTCATGCATCTCAGACTATAGCTGTTATGGCTGTAGCTTATTGCCCCGGATTATGCCGTTCTTCGTTTGCTTCATTCGGAGCGATTATTGCTCCCTATGCGGATGAAAATGACCTTGTTGTTGATGAAACGGGTTCAATTCTTTCATACAGCGGAGAATACAGAAGTTTGAGTATTCCCGAAACCGTAAAAGGAATAAAAGTAACATCCGTAGGTAACAACGCTTTTAATGGAAAGAATATAACGGAAATTCTTCTGCCGGAATCCGTGACTATAATCGGAACAAGTGCTTTTGAAGATTGCACGGAGCTGAAAACAATCCGTTCAAAAGGTTTAACCTATATCGGTGACAGAGCTCTTTATAACTGCATTTCATTAAAAAATTTATTTATCGATGACCTCCAAAGTATCGGCAAATATTCATTTTATAATGTTTGTACGAAACAGTTTTTGTATTCAGGCACAACCTTTAATATAGACCTTTCTCACTTAACGGTTATTCCTGAGGGAGCATTTATGAATTCGTCAGCATCGACCGTTTCGCTTGGTTCGGTAACAAGTATCGGAAAAAATGCTTTTCTTGAATGTACCGAGCTTGTCAGCTTCTATGCGGATAATATTATGAATATGCCCGACGGAGCTTTTAAAGGCTGTTCATCGCTCAGTAATGTTGAAATTAAAGGATTAAGCTATGTTCCGAGTGCCGCTTTCAGTTGTTGCGAAAATCTGGTGAGCGTCAGCTTGCCAGACGCAAGATTTGTTAATTCAAATGCATTTGAAAGTTGTGTTTCGTTGACAAGCGTTAATCTGCCTGAAGCAAAGACTGTTTATTCAAACGCTTTCAGCGGGTGTAAAATGCTTGATTATCTCAAGCTTCCGTCAATGACGGCATTTGAAGATACTATTTACGGTAACAGCGAGACTAAGCCGTCTCTGCCGCCGAATCTTCAGACATTTATTGCACCGAATCTCATATCAACCGTTCCCGACATGTTCAACACGGCGCCGAATGTTAAGAATATTTTCCTGAACTCGGCAACGAATATTGCCGAATATACATTCAGGGGCTGTTATGATATTTATTACATTAATCTTAAAAGCGTCGAAACGCTGAAATCAAAATCATTGACATATTGCAGCGCACAATTTATTGATTTGCGAAGCCTTGTTTCAACCGATGATTTGCCGGATAACAGCGGCGTTATGCTTTCTAATAACTTTATCGAATCGTCCGATAAAGCAGAAAATCTGACCGTTTACGGCACTCCGGGGACTTTTGTTGAGCGGTATTCCATATTGAAAGGCTATGATTTTTCTTCAATACCGTATATTGTTAATGAAATTCCGGAGTATATAACCGAAAACAGTGAAAGCGTTGCTGTTTATGCCGTTGGCTTTGACCTTGAATATCAATGGTATTGGAATACCGAGGCTTCAACGGAAGGCGGAACACCGATCGAAGGCGCAACCGCCAATACTTACACCTTCACTCATGAAGACACGGCGCCATACTATTACTGCGTTATAACCCAGAACGACCTCGGTACCGTTGCTCAGATAAAGACTCCCGTTATTACCAAAGACTTTATCAGAGCCGATTACACGGAATATGACGCCGCTGTTGAGCGGGCAAATTCACTTGACCGCAGAAAATACGCTGATTTATCCGAGCTTGACACGGCACTTTCTGTTAATGTAAGAGATTTATATTCCTGCGAACAGTCAATTGTTGACGCACAGACCAAAGCCATCAATGACGCTATCGATAATCTGAAACTTAAAATAGGCAAAACCGTTACCCTCTATTCATCTGATTTGGATCTCAGATTGTTTGAATCCGTCAGAATTATTGCCGTTATTGATCCCGTTGATGCGCTTTATGAAAAAATTGAATGGACTTCAAGTGATACTGATGTTGTTATCATTTCAAAGAACGGTTATGCAAGATGCGTCGGCAAAGGAATAGCAGTAATAAAAGCAACGGTTACGAACGCAGACGGAAGCATAATCGAAAACACGATCACCATTGATTGCTCATTAACTTCTTTTGAAGAATTTATTGCATTTTTTTTCAGACCTATTTTTATTATTGCAGATAAAATCAACCGGATTAAAATGCTCTGAATTAATCAAGGCAGCCTGCAAAAAACAGACTGCCTTATCTTTTTATCCGTATATTCTTTTGCTGTATTCAGCATATTCGCCGCTCTTTATTTCATCAATCCATTCGGTGTTCGCAAGATACCATTCAATCGTCTTTTTCATTCCGCTGTCAAATTCCGTTTCGGGCTTCCATCCGAGAGCGGCAGTTATCTTGGACGGGTCAATTGCATAACGAAGATCGTGCCCTGCCCTGTCCTTAACATAGGTGATTAATGACTCAGGCTTTGAGAGATAGCGCAAAACGGTTTTAACAACTTCAATGTTTGTTTTCTCGTTGTGACCGCCGACATTGTATACTTCTCCGGGAATACCGCCGTGAATAATCAGGTCGATTGCCTTGCAATGGTCTTCAACATACAGCCAATCCCTGACATTAATACCTTTGCCGTAAACGGGAAGATTTTTATCGTCAAGCGCTCTGACAATCATCAGAGGAATAAGCTTCTCGGGGAATTGATACGGGCCGTAATTGTTTGAACAGCGTGAAATTGTAACGGGCAAGCCGTAGGTTCTGTGATAAGCGAGCGTAAGCAGGTCTGCCGAGGCTTTTGAAGCCGAATACGGGCTTGAGGTTATCAGTTTCATATCTTCCGTAAAGAAAAGATCGGGTCTGTCAAGAGGCAAATCTCCGTATACTTCATCGGTTGAAACCTGATGATATCTTTTAACACCGTATTTTTTGCTTGCTTCAAGAAGGCACGCCGTTCCCATGACATTGGTTTCGAGAAAAATAAACGGATTCTCTATTGAACGGTCAACATGGCTTTCGGCGGCAAAATTAACAACAACATCAAAACTTTCTCTATCAAAAAGAGCATCAACAAACGCTTTGTCGGAAATACTGCCTTTGACAAATTTAAAATTCGGATTCTTCAGCGCTTCAGTCAGGCTTTTAAGATTTCCTGCATAGGTCAGAGCGTCGAGACAAACAATTTCATAGTCAGCATATTTATCAAGCATATAATAAATAAAATTACAGCCTATAAAGCCTGCGCCGCCGGTTACAAGAATCTTCATTCTGTCTCCTCCTCTGATTCTATCTTGGGTTCGGGTTCTTTTACCGAAACGATTTTTCTGAATTCAACCTGGTCATAAAGCTTTTTAAACCTCACTCCGACAGAATAGGTCAAATCGCAATTGGAGCAGTAAAAATTTGCTCTGAAAAATTGGCAATGAAATTTCCATTTCGTCTGCTGAGAGCATTGTTTTCCGCATGATTCGCAGGTGTGATTAAGCCTCTTTTTATCAACAAGCGGATTGTCAATGTTTCTGATAACTTTTGCTTTATAAAGAAGCTTTGAATAGAATTCTTCATCGCACTTTATAATCTCAGGCTCAATATATCCGCTGTTATAAATCCTTTTTAATATTTCTGCGGTCAGCATACTGTCACCGAGCGCCCTGTGATGAACATAATTTTCGGGATTGATTCCGAGAGCTTCTGCCGCAGTCATAAGGCCGACCTGATGCCCTTTTCCGCTTTTTGAATATTTTTGATAGCATTTCTGCAAATCACAATAATTCTTCAGAAACGGAATAATCTTAATTCCGTTCAGATATTTAAAATTATCGAGCAACACTCTGACATCGCCGTCGCCCCAAGTCATAATAACGCTTTCATCGTTTCCGATCCATTTTCTGAACATTGAAAATGTCTGAGTGAACGGCATTCCCCCGCTGATGTCATCATTTGTAAGATGAGTAAGTCTTTTAACCGTTCCACGGAGCTTTTTTCCAATCTGAGAACGGATAATATAGGAAAAAGTGTCAATAACTTCGCAGTTTTCATCAAGCTTGACAGCTCCGATTTCAATTATTTCATTAATATAGCCATCGGCTTTTTTGGCATAGGTGTTGTTCCACTCAAGATCCATGACGATATACTGCATTCAAACATTCCTTCGCTGTTTTTTTGAGTTCCGGATATATAATACAATATTTAACCGAACAATGCAAGAGAAAAAGCCCAAAAACGCAAAGAAGCAGGCAATTGCATTCAACAATCGCCTGCGAAAAGCATCAGAGCTTATTTTGTGCCGAATATTCTGTCGCCTGCGTCGCCGAGACCGGGAACAATATATCCGTGATCATTAAGATGATCATCAAGAGCGCCTACATAAATATCAACATCTGGATGAGCCTCTTTAAGAGCGTTAAGGCCTTCGGGAGCTGCAATAATGCACATAAACTTGATATCTTTGGGATTGCGCTTTTTAATCTGAGTTATTGCGTCAATTGCCGAACCGCCTGTTGCAAGCATCGGGTCAAGAACAATAACCTCTCTGACCTCAATATCGGAGGGGAGCTTACAATAGTATTCAACGGGTTTAAGGGTTTCGGGGTCACGGTAAAGACCGATATGACCGACTCTTGCCGAGGGAACGAGGGCAAGAACACCGTCAACCATGCCAAGACCCGCTCTGAGAATCGGAACAAAAGCAAGCTTTTTGCCGGAAATAACCTTTGTTTTTGCAATAGCAACGGGAGTTTTTGTTTCAACCTCTTTGAGGGGAAGATCTCTTGTTGCTTCATAGCACATGAGCATTGCTATTTCTCCGACAAGATTGCGGAATTCAAGAGAACCCGTTTTTTCATTTCTGAGGAAGGTCAGCTTGTGCTGAATAAGAGGATGATCCATAATAGTAACTTTTGACATAATTTAACCTCCGATTATATTCAAAATAATAATTAAAACCTGTTTTCAAGCTCGGTTATCTGAGCAATTCTTCTTGCATGACGATCCTCACCGCTGAAAGGTGTATCAAGAAAAACATCCACAAGCTCAATAGCCTTTTCGGGCGAAACGACTCTGCCGCCGAGGCAAAGAATATTGGCGTCATTATGGCGTCTTGTCATCTCAGCCGAGAACATGTCAGAACAGCAGGCAGCACGGATTCCTCTGACCTTATTTGCCGCCATGGAAATTCCGACGCCTGTTCCGCAAAAGAGAAGACCGAGGGTGCATTCACCGCCGGCAACTGCTCTTGCCGTCTTTTCGGCATAAACCGCATAATCAACGGAATCGGTTGAATAAGTTCCGTAATCCTTATACTCGATTCCACGGTCTTCAAGATGTTTGATGATAAACTGTTTCAGCTCGAAGCCTGCATGGTCACAGCCTAATGCTATCATATTTTTTCTCCCTTTCTGATTCTGAGCTCACGCTCTGCCTGCGGCAATCTGAGATATGCGGGAGCAATCAATGCAGAATCAATGAAATTATTATTATTTAAAGCAGCAACAGCGCTGCCGTATGCCCTTTGATAACGCCTGTGTTCGCCTGAAAGATAAACATCGGCAAGCTCAGAACCGAAGCTTTTGAAGCAAAGCTCAGCCCCGTCGCCTGCAAGATATATTTTTTCATTGTATTTTGAAATTTCAGAGCGCAAATCATCAATAGAAACAGCCTTATCCTCACAAAGGCGTGTTATTTTTGAGCCGTCTGAACGAAAAAGAGCTGTATAAACTTGATTGCACCTTGCATCCATTGCCGCACAGACGATACATTTTTCATCAATAAAATTATAAGCAATCGATTCAAGAGTGGAAACGCCTGCGCAAGGCTTATTATCTTTAATCGCAAGCCCTTTAACTGCAGCAACACCGATTCTGATGCCTGTAAATGAACCCGGACCGATATTAACGCAAAAAGCATCGATATCATCAATCTTTAAGTCAGCTTGAGATAAAACATTGTCAACCATCGGCATTAAAGTTCTGCTGTGAGTTAAGGCGGCGTTAACAAAGCATTCGCTGATAAGCTTTCCGTCTTGCGCAACGGCAACACTTGCCGATTTTGCCGATGAATCAACGGCTAATATTTTCAATCGATTTCAGCTCCTGTAATTTCAATAATTCTTTCGTTGCTGTTTTCCGTTTTAGAAATAGTAACTCTGATGCAATCCTGCGGCAATACAGCTTCAATGTTTTCGCTCCATTCGATTATCAAACAACCACCCGCTTCAAGATAATCAAAATAACCTGTCGAATACAAATCATCCCAACCCGAAATACGATACATATCGAAATGATAAAGCGTTCTTTCTGCTCCTCTGTATTCATTGACAAGAGCGAAGGTCGGACTGCTGACATCGCAGTTAATTCCCATTCCTGCGGCAAGGCCTCTTGTGAAAGCTGTTTTCCCTGCACCAAGCTCGCCAAACATTGCAACAACCGAACCGTCGGGCAAGGTTTTGCCGAGTAAACAGCCTATTTTTTCAGTTTCTGCCGCACTTTTGGTTTTGAAAATCGCCATATTGCACCACCTTAAGCTATTATAGCACAAAGAAATTATCATTTCAACCTGAAACGCATAACTTTCGATAAAAAATCCCGATTCAGCCGTCAGACGGAATCGGGATAATGATTTATTTCGGAAGTGAGCAAACAAGTTCACAAACGCCTGAGTAAAATTTTCTCAGCTCAATCGGATTATAAAATACACCCATATAATCGGTGTGATCCATTGATTCAATAACCGGCATAACATTCCAGACGCCTTTTTCGATATTCTTTTCGTCAAAATCCTTGTGAGGCTCTCCGTCGGGATACAAGGCTGAAACCGTGCTTACGATTCCGTCGTTAATCTGCCAACTTTCATCGGTAGGAATTCCCATTTGCTCGTCTTTGTCAAATTCGCAAATTCCGGGAGAAGTCAAAAAGAAAAGAGGATTCATAGTAGGCTCGGGATAGAGCTTGCCTGTTATCGGGTCTTCAAAAACACATTCGGAAGAATAAGAAAAATAATAAACATTATCAAGAATTTTAATTCTTTCGTTGGCTTCTGCCGCACCTTTAAGAGTTAAATCATAGTATGCAGAATCCTGTGAATTCATCATTTCGTTAATTAACTCTGTATCAAAATTGCCTTCAAAGCCGTCTTCGGGACAGTCTGTCAGACCAAACTGTTCAAATTGAATATCCCAAAAAGGGCGAAGCGGAGTGTTGTCAATTATTCCCCAAAGATAATAAAAGCAATAAACAAACATCCTGATAATTGCATTATTTTCTTTATCTGCCGCAACAGATCCGTTATGCGGAGCGGAAAGCGTTGAAATTGAAAATATATAGTCCCCTTTTCCGCCTTTGAATAATTCAGAAGTGTCTGAACAAGCTGCCGTTTCTTCGGGCGCTCCGTATTCAAGAAGAGAAGCAAGCAGGCGAACGGTAACGCCACCCATGCTGTGGCCGACAAGGTTTATTTTTATAATCTCACCGTTTTCATCTGTTTTTCCAAAAGTTGGGCAAAGCGGTTCTTTATATGTTCTGCCAAACCGTGAATGACCGTATTTTTCAGAGTGAGCTGCGCCGTAATCAACGGTTGTGCCCGTTAACTGAGCATAAAGTTCACAGGCTCTGTCCCATGCCGAAGATGCTCCGCCAACGGATGCAGTATAAACATCATATCCTTGTTTTTCGAGATATTTCGGAATACTTCCGCCTGTCGTACCCCAGTAGGGCATCATTTTGTCAACTCCCTGAGCTTCGCCCCAGCCCATCAAGCCGTGAACAAAAACAAAGGGATATTCATTTCCGATTTCAGTTTCGGAGTTTTCTGCAAAAACAGATGTTGAAAAAGAGAACGCACAAATAACTGCGCAAAGAAAAACTGCAATATTTTTCTTAATCATAAATCCAACCTCCTTGTTAAATCTTAACATGGAGATTAATGTTTGTCAATATTTATACATATCAACACGATAATATTACCATTAAATTTTAAGCTCCGTGCCGAAACACAGAGCTTAAATAAATCACTTATTTTTCAATATTGAATTGACCATATCGGGAGCATTGGTTATTATTCCGTCGACTCCGCAGTCGAGAAGCTTTTTAACCGATTTTGGTTTATCAACCGTCCAGGGATTAACACCGATACCTGCTTCATGAAGCTTTTTTACATATGTCTTTGAAACAAGAGAATAATGAGGATGAAGATAATCGGCATTTATTTCTTTTGCAAATTTAACATATCCGAAAATCATCTTTTGATAACATATCTTTCTGTCAGGGCTGTAAAGAAATCCTGTTTTGCATTCAGAATCAATTCTTTTGCATTCAACAAGCAGTTCAGGGCTGAAGCTTGAAATCAGAAGCTTATCAAAAAGCGAATGCTCCTTAACTGCCGCAATTGTTTTTGAAACAATATCCTTCTCTCCGTTGAGCGGTGTTTTAAGCTCAATATTCATAACCTCGATATCGGCTGTTTCGCAAAGAGAAAGAAATTCATCAAGTGTCGGGATTTGAGTTCCTTTAAATTCATCGCTGAAATAAGATCCAAAATCATACTGACGAAGCTCTTCAAGAGTTTTTGATGTTATCTCACCTGTTCCTGTTGAAGTTTCGTCAATCGTGTAATTATGGCAGATAACGGGAACTCCGTCAGCTGTCATATGAACATCGGTTTCAAAGCCGTCAACACCAATTTCCAACGATTTCTGAAATGCAGGGATAGTGTTTTGAGGAGCACGAAGATTAGCGCCTCTGTGAGAAATTACCTTGCATTCGGCCATTTCAAATCACCTTCATAAATAAATTATTCAAATAAAGTACAGCCCATTTCTCTGAAACGAGCAATCATTTCATCGGCTTTTTCTCTTGATAAACCGAAATAATCGCAAAGGCAATCAATGCACATGAATTCCTCTGCGCCTCGGTTAACCATCTTTTTATGAAAACCGATATCATCATTAGTCAATTCCTTTTCGCAGGAAATACAGTATTCCATATCACTTTGCTGCCTTGCAGATAAAGCATTCACAGCCGTGAGCTTCAACCTCTATACGCATAAATTCCTTTTTAACTCCGAGGTTTTCTCCCGAAAAAGCGTCAATCATTTCAAGACCGTAGCCTGAAGCGGCGGGAATGCCGAGATTTTCAAAGAAGAAATTGATTTTTGAATCATTATCCGAGAGATTGACAAAAAGAATTGCAACCTCATTGTTTGAAAGAAGCTTTGCAAAAACAAGGCGATCCTTGCCTTGCTTTGAAACAACAAACGCAGGTCTTGCTTCTTCGTCTTGATTAATACGGATAAGGCGTTTATTCTTAACAAGCTCAAGCATATTTTCGTTGAGTGTTCTGATATCTCCGCCGAGCATAAGCGGAGCGCTGAACATGCACCAGATTGCAAACTGGGTTTTATAATCGGTATCATTACAGCCGCACGAGCCGACATTGCCTTTGCCGTACATGCCGATGGTCAGCATATCAATGTCATTGAAGCAGCCCGGTGCAGAATAAGCAAGATTATCAATCTGGCTTGTTGAGATATCACGCATTGAAACAAAAGAATCGTTTATATCACCCGTTGAACGGTACATATGAGCACCGGCTGAACGAATCCATGTGTTAACATCGTCGTTTCCCCAATTGCATGCAGAATAAAGAATCTCTCTGCCGCAGGCTCTGAGAGCCATGCCCATTTTTCTGTAAAGCAAAGGTCCGTTTGCGCTGTCAGGCTTAAAGCAGAAATCATATTTAAGAAAATCTGCGCCGTATTCCGCAAAGGTTTCGGCATCAAGAAATTCATGGTCAAAGCTTCCGGGATAATCTGCGCATGTTCTTGTACCTGCACATGAATACATTCCGAATTTCAGACCCTTTGAATGAACATAATCGCTGACAGCTTTCATTCCGTTGGGGAATTTAATTTTATCGGGAACGATTTTTCCGCTTTCGGGGTCTCTTTCCCTTTCGCTCCAGCAATCATCTATAACCAGATATTCATACCCGGCATCAAGCAAACCCTTTTCAACCATAGCGTCTGCCGTTTCTTTTATTATGTTTTCGTT
>JAEDKI010000184.1 GCA_016295895.1 Clostridiaceae bacterium
GGATTCTCAGGCGGTTATATTTTTATCGTATTATTTTATTTTGAACCAAAAATTTTTGCACCGTGTCTGACGGGAACGGTAACAAAGACCTCGGGGCAAATTGCTTTAAGCTCTGCGGCGCAATTTTCTGCACTTTCACGGCTTTCAAAAAGCCCGAAAACCGTCGGCCCGCTGCCGCTCATCTGGCAGAGCGACGCACCGTGTTTTCGCATAATGCGCTTATATTCAATGCGGTCAACAACCTCAACAACCTGCTCAAAAACATTTGCGGAATATCTGCAAATCTCGCCGAAGTCTCCCCTTTCGCATGCATCCAGCATTCTGATGCAGTCGGGATGATAGATATATGTGCTGTCGGCGGCTTTATAAGCCTCTGCGGTTGAAACTCCTGCGTTCGGCTTTGCAAGAACGATAAAGCAATCGTCGAGCGGCTTCAGGGGCGAAAGCACGCCGCCCGTGCTCTGAGACAGGCAGGTTCCGCCGACAATGCAAAACGGAATATCGCTGCCGACCCGAAGCCCGATTTCACAAAGCTCATATTGAGAAAAATCCGTTTTATAAAGCTCATTCAAGCCGACAAGAACCGCCGCTCCGTCTGCGCTGCCGCCCGCAAGCCCTGCGGCAAACGGAATATGCTTTTCAATTGCAATTTTTACGCTCGGGTCGATCCCCGCTCTCTCAAAGAAAGCGGAGGCGGCTTTATATGCAATGTTTTTTTCGTTGCAAGGCAGGCTTTTTTCCGTGCAGGAAAGAAAAATCCCCTTTTTATCAGCTTTTTCAAGTGTTATAACATCCTCAACGCCTACACTCTGCATGACCATAAACAGGCTGTGATATCCGTTATCAAGCCTGCCAACGATATCGAGAAAAAGATTGATTTTTGCAGGGGCGTTTACAGTCAGCTTCATTTTTTGCTCCTTTCGGTTCTCATTCAATGGGAATCAAGGTCGGCATTCTGTTCTGATAAACGGCAATCTTATCAAATCCGCATCTGAGCGCAATCTCATAGCCCTGCTCAATTCCGGCTCCGAGATGCTCGGCATAGTGTGCGTCAGAACCGATTGTGATAAGCTTTCCGCCAAGCTCTCTGTATCTTCTTACAATGCTTTCATCCGGCGATGTAACGCCGATAGGCTGTCTGAGACCTGCGGTGTTAATCTCAAGCGATTTTTGGTTTTTTATAAGAGTCAGCAGAATTTCATCAATTATCTCCGAATATCTGCTCATGTCAACGGGTCTGCCGTAGTTGCCGACAATATATCTCAGCGGATAGGTTAAATGGGCAAGAGAATCGAATTTATTCCACTGTGCAAGCTCAAGCTCACGCTGAAAATATTCGTCAAGCATTGCATAATAATCAATGCTTTCATCGCTGAAATCGGTATAATAAGGATCCTGCTGATTCGGCAGATTGTGGATTGAACCGATAATAAAATCATAATTCATTTTGCTGATAAGCTCCTCGGCAACGGGTTTATCGTAAACAGCCTGACCGAGTTCAACTCCTACGCAGACTATAAGCCTGCCGTTAAATGCTGAACGAGCCTTTGCAACTTCAAAGAAAGACTGAATCGCTGTTCTGTCAAAATTGTCACGGTAATATCCGTCAATCTCAACATGATCCGTGAATGCGACGGCACGAAGCCCTTTCATGTAAGCCGTTTCGCACATAAACATTGTTGAATGGTTGCCGTCAAATGAATTATCTGTGTGAGTATGAAGGTCGATTATGTTTTTAAAAGCCATAAAAATCCCCCTGAACCGTTATTACGCATATATAATAGCACACTTTTCAAAAAAATAACAGTAAAATATGAAATATTGTTGTTTATATTTTAAAAATATGATATAATTATAAAAAATCAAAAGCAGAGCCGCAAATATTTTGCAGCTCTGCATTGCGTTAAGGAAGTTTTGAAATGAAAATAATCGTTACGGGTTCAAGAGGTCAGCTCGGCTCTGATGTTACCGCTCAGCTAAAAAAAGAGGGAATCGAAGTAATTGAAGCGTCTCTGCCCGAAATTGATATAACGGATTCAAAAGCTGTTGAAAATCTTGTTGCCGAAAGCCGTGCAGACGGGGTTATCCATTGCGCCGCATATACAAATGTTGACCTTGCTGAAAGCGAAAAAGAGCTTTGCCGAAAAATCAATGTTGACGGAACTCTGAATATAGCCCGCTCCTGCAAAAATCACGATATTCCGCTTCTTTTCACAAGCACGGACTATGTTTTCAGCGGTGAGGGCAATACGCCGTTTGAAACCGACAGCGAGAAAGCTCCGTGCAATTTTTACGGTGAAAGCAAGCTCGGCGGTGAAAATGCCGTTATCGAAAACTGCGATAAGTATTTTATTCTCCGCATTTCATGGGTATTTGGCGAAAACGGCAAAAACTTTGTTAAAACCATGCTGAGACTTGCTGAAACCAAAAGCGAAATCAATGTTGTTGCCGATCAGATCGGTTCGCCGACCTACACCAAAGACCTTGCGGTACTGATATGCCAAATGATAAAAACCGATAAATTCGGTGTATATCATGCCACCAACGAAGGTTTTTGCTCGTGGGCGGATTTTGCCGAAAAAATAATGGAATATTCGTGTTTGCCCGTTAAAATAAACCGAATTTCAAGCGATGAATATAAATCCGCCGCCGTAAGACCTCTCAATTCACGGCTTTCAAAAAAATCGCTTGACGAAGCGGGCTTTTGCCGCTTGCCCGATTGGCAGGACGCTTTGAAAAGATTTTTGTCAACGGAAAAATAAGGCTATTTTGTAAAATAACCTTTGCCGCATCTATATTTCTTTTTTGAACTTGTAAAAAGCATATAAAAGTATTATAATTTTTTATTGTATTATTTATTACGGAGCGTTACTTAATGGATAACGAAAAGAAAAAAGTTAATAATTCAGCCGGCGACGATCTCAGCAGCCATATGAAGGCAATGGACGAAATCACCGACGGTTTTTATGACCTTTCACGCCTTTACGGGAACCCCGAAGCTCCGAAGGAGCAGCTCTCCCGAGAGGAAGAACTGAGAATAAAGGAAGAAAACCGCAGAAAGCAGGAAATGAAAGCCATTAAGGCTGACATTGAGAGAAGATATTCTCTTGAGGTTGAAGTTGCGCAAAACAACGCAGACAATCTCGGCGCAAAAACCAAATCCCGCCCTAAAAGTAGCATTATGCCCGAAATTGACGAGCATGAAGCCGTTCGGGAGGAGATTGAGCACATTGATAATATAATTAATGATTACAATGTTGTTCCCTCGGCTGAATCCCCCTCTGAACAAGCTCAGACAGATGAAAAATCTAAGAAAAAAGAAAAACCGACAGAGGAATTTGACATTTCCGAGAAAAATTCCGTTTATGCGGTAATTTATTCTTTCGGAGACAGAATTTGCAGGCTGTTTTCAACCGTTTTCGGTTTTATTTTCAAACTGATATCGGCACCGTTCATCCATCTTCACCGTGC
>JAEDKI010000025.1 GCA_016295895.1 Clostridiaceae bacterium
TACCGCTGATTAGATCCTGTCGTAATTATAAAGGGACGGTTTTTTGAGACAAATAGGAATTTGACGAGGTGTTTCAAATGAAAATCAATACAAAAAATATGAAATGGACACGAGTCCCAAAGCAATATAGAATAACAGAAGACGAAATTGAAATCATTACAGAGCCACATACTGATTTATGGCAGAGAACATATTATCATTTTAGAAATGACAATGCGCCTGTTTTGCAAATTGAAACAGATGAAAAATACTTTTCTTTTGTGGTTAAGACAGATTTTGATACCAAAGAGCGTTATGACCAAAGCGGAATAGTAATGTATCTTGATAGCGAAAATTGGCTTAAGGCAGCTATGGAATATGAAAATGAAAAAATTCAGCGCCTTGGAAGCGTTGTAACAAACAATGGATACTCGGATTGGTCTTCTGTTGATGTTGATGCAAATATTAAGTCAGTATGGTTTCGTTTAAGTCGTAGAGATGATGATTTTTGTATTGAGAATTCAACAGACGGTGTAAAATTCAAGCAAATGCGTATTTGTCATATGTTCAATGTTAAAGACACAATTCAATTCGGTATTTATGCTTGCAGTGCAGAAAACTCATCTTTTAAAGCTACATTCACTGATATGGAAATTACCGAATGTAAATGGCTTGCACACGATGGTCAACAACCTGACGAAGAATAAACAAATTCCGGTTTTGTGATTAGTTAACGAATTAATCAGTGCAGCAAAAAACACGCAAGTATCAGTAGGGAACGCCGTCCTCGGCGTTCCGTGGGATTTAATATGTTTTCACGAACAGCCGCAAGGCTACGAATTGTTTTCAATTTGTAGCGGTATATACGGTAATCTCCGTCAAGCCATGTAGTGGAGGCGTTTCGCCTCCCGAGGGACGGGAAACCCGTCCCCTACGAGGAAATAAATAACAAAATGATAACTTTCGCTTTGGCGAGGTGAAAAAGATGGATAACTGGCACAATGTTGAAACAGAAAAAGATATTGAATTTTTGATGTCTGCCTACGGCGGATTTCACGATTCCTGTATTGTTTCACTCAGCTTTCAGAACGGAGCTTTTGTAGATGATAAAGGAGCAATGCATTTTGGCGATGCGGAGAGCAAAACACTGTCTGTGATATTCCAATGTCAGTGGAAGCCCAAAACCATCGAGCTTCAGTTTTCAGGTCTGCGACAGATGCATTTAGCGGGATGGCAAGAAAATTATGTCTGTCTTATCTTGGATGCGTACCTGGCGTTTCATGACAATTTATTGCCCGGAAATCCCGGCAGAGTGATTGTGTGGTCAGATACGGATTGTTTTGATGTTAAAAAAAGCGACAATTCCATCCATGAACCCGCAGATACCTATATTGTGGCAAACGCTTTAAGATGGCGGATTTTGGATGAACAGACAACTTCCGATTCGTGAGGTATTGACAATATGCAAAATAACAGAGAATTCTGGGAAGCATTGGATGAACTGGCAGCCAATTCGGAAATAGTAATTGACAGGCCGAAAGGAACTGCGCATCCCAAGTATCCCGATTTCATTTATAAACTTGATTACGGATATCTGAAAGGCACATCATCCATGGACGGTGCAGGGATAGACGTATGGGTCGGAAGCGGCGAAAAAAAGATTGATGCGATAATGTGTATTGTTGATTTGATGAAAAAGGATTCGGAAATCAAAATACTGATCGGATGCACGGAAGAAGAAAAAGCATCAGTATATGAAACACATAATGAAACTCCGTTTATGAAAGGTGTTTTAATACGCCGATAATTTCCGCTTTTTAACAAGTATTCGGAAAGGAGGAGCCCGAATGTTTTCTCCGACGCCTTTCGGCACGATGCTTAAACAGCTTCGTGAAGAAAAAGGACTGTCGCAGGGTGAGCTTGCCGAGGAGCTGAGCAAAACAGCTCAGTACATCAGCAATATCGAAAAAGGCAAAAACAATGCGCCGCCAAACGAGCACGATTTGCAGATTTTGATAAAAAAGCTCGGTTTGAACGGCGATGACGCCGAAGAATTCAGGATGCTCGCATATGCCGACCGTGGCATGCTTCCGCCCGAAATGTTCAGCTATGTTTTTGAACGGCCGTCGCTTATCGGGCTTATCCGCTGTGCCATGAACAATGAAATCTCCGACGATTATTGGAGCTGTTCAATCAAAAAAATAAACAATGCCGACATAATCGGCAGAAAGGAAAACTGATATGAGCAAAACTCCCGATTATGTTAAATATGCCGCTTCCGTCGTTCCGAGCGAACGGCAGATAAAATGGCAGGAGCTTGAATTTTATTCATTCATTCATTTCGGAATGAACACATTCACCAATTCCGAATGGGGCAACGGCAACGATGACCCCGAGCTTTTCAACCCCGAAAAGCTGGACTGCCGCCAATGGGCGAAGGTCTGCCAGCTTGCGGGAATGAAAGGCATGATTCTGACCGCAAAGCACCATGACGGCTTCTGCCTTTGGCCGACTGCCTATACGGATTATTGCGTTCGTTCAAGCCTTTGGAAAGACGGCAAAGGCGATGTTGTTGCCGAATGTGCAAAGGCTTGCAGAGAATTCGGCTTGAAATTCGGCATTTATCTTTCGCCTTGGGACAGGCACGAGGCAACCTACGGCTCAGGCGAAGAATATAACCGTTTCTTTAAAAATCAGCTTCGTGAGCTTCTGACCGCTTACGGAGATATCTTCTGCGTCTGGTTTGACGGAGCCTGCGGCGAAGGCCCCAACGGCAAGAAGCAGGAGTACGATTGGGAGGGCTATTATAAGCTCATCCGTGAGCTTCAGCCCAACGCAACCATCAATGTCTGCGGCCCCGATGTGCGCTGGTGCGGCAATGAGGCGGGTGTTTGCAGAAAGAGCGAATGGAGCGTTGTTCCCTATTGGCATTCGAATTACGAACTTATCAACGCCGCAAGTCAGAGCGATGTTTCAAAGCCGCCGAAAAAAATAAATCCCACCGCCCTTGATCTGGGCAGCAGGAAAGCAATTAAAAATTGCAGCAAGCTGATTTGGTACCCTGCCGAGGTAAACACCTCTATAAGAAAAGGCTGGTTTTATCACACCGACGAGGACTATTCGGTCAAACCGCTCTCAAAGCTTATGGAAATTTACTATAACTCGGTCGGTTCAAACGCCAATTTCCTTTTGAACATTCCCCCGACACCCGAGGGAAAATTCCACGAAAAAGATGTTGAAACCCTGCTCTCAATGGGCGCTCAGCTTGAAATAGATTTCAACGAAAACCTTGCCGACGATTCGATAATGACGGATAATCGCCATCTTGACGAAAAGCACACGGGTCAGGCGGCTCTCAGCCATGATCCCGAGGAATACTGGCACTCTGGCTACAACCCCGATGGCGCAGAGCTGATTCTTGACCTCGGAGACGACTATGATATCGATAAAATTGTTCTCGGAGAGCATATCAGAACGGGACAGCAGATTGAAAAGTTCTCGCTTTATGCCGAAATCGGCGGAAAATGGAAAAAGATATTCTCGGGAACAATTATCGGATACAAGCGTATATGTCGCTTCAAGGAAATGAGAGTTCAGCGATTCAAGCTCGTCATCGAGCAGGCAAGATGCTTTGCAACAATCGCAAAATTTGAGGCTTATTAATCCCACTCTTTCCAGATTTCGGGGCAATAGCCGACGGTTGCCTGCTTACCGTTGCGGACAATCGGAGTTTTGAAAAGCTCGCCGTGTTCAAGCAGCTTTTCCTCAACCGCCTCTTTGCTTGCAAGATATTTTATAAAGTGCTTTTCATAAGCCTTTGATTTTTCGTTGATAAGGGCTTCCATTGAACCGACAGCGGCTTTTACGCTGTTGTATTCACCCTTGCTCAGGCTCTTTTGAGAAAGGTCAATGAATTGAAACTTGATTCCCCTCTCTTTGAAATATCTCTGCGCTTTTTTGGTGTCAAAGCATTTATTTGTTCCGAAAATCTGTATGTTCATAAAAATCACTCCGTTTTTGGTATAATATTATGGTAATAAATATTCCTCAACAAGTCAATAGAGCAATCGAAATTCTTTCCGACTGCGGTCATTCGGCTTTCGTTGTCGGCGGGGCTGTCAGAGATATGCTCATGGGCGTTCCGGCTCACGATTGGGACATTGCGACCTCCGCTCAGCCGTGCGAAACTCTTGCCGCTTTCAAGGATTTCAGAACGGTTGAAACGGGAATCAAGCACGGAACGGTCACGGTTATTATCGACGGAATGAGCCTTGAAATTACAACATTCCGAATTGAAAAGGGCTATTCCGACAACCGACATCCCGATAAAGTTGAGTTTGCCTCGGATATCTGCGAGGATCTCTCTCGGCGTGATTTCACCGTTAATGCCATCGCATATTCTCCCGAATCGGGCTTCGTTGACCCGTTCGGCGGCAAAGCCGATATTGAAAGGCAAACTGTCAGATGCGTCGGAGAAGCGGACAGGCGTTTCGGCGAAGATGCGCTCAGAATTCTGCGTGCATTGAGATTTTCGGCAACTCTCGGGTTTGAGATTGAGGCTGAAACGGCGGCAAGCATTCATGGGAATTTCAGGCTTTTGGAGCATATTTCAGCCGAAAGGATATTTGTTGAAATTTCAAAGCTTCTCTGCGGCAAAAACGCAGGCAAGATTCTGAGAGAATATGAAGATGTGATTTTCTTCATTTTTCCTGAGCTTCGGGCTATGAAAGGCTGTAATCAAAATCACGAAAGGCATATTTACGATGTATGGGGGCACACGGTCAAGGCGGTTGAATCGATAACCCCGTCTCCCGAGCTTCGCTTCGCAATGCTTTTTCACGATTCGGGAAAGCCTGAATGCAAAACAACCGACGAAAACGGAGTTGACCATTTTTATTCTCACGCCAAAAAAAGCAGAATTATTGCTTATAATATTTTGACAAGGCTTAAAACCTCGTCAAAATTTCGTGAACGGGTTTGCAATCTCGTTGAATATCACGATTTTCTGCCCGATAAAATAAGCAAAAAGACTTACAAAAAATATATTTCCCTGCTCGGATTTGAAACCGTAAAACAGCTTTTTGATGTTCGGGCAGCCGATGCTTCGGCTCAGAATCCCTCCTTTTTGAGCGAAAGTCTGAAAGCAAATGAAAAAGGGCTTGAGATTCTCGGCGATATTGAAAGAGAAAACGCCTGCATGAAGCTCGGCGATCTTGCAATCGGCGGAAAAGAGCTTGAAAAGCTCGGATTCAAGCCCTCGCCCGAAATGGGAAAAATTCTGAATATTCTCCTTGACGAGGTCATGGAAGAAAAACTTGAAAACACTAAGGACGCTCTGCTCGGCAGAGCCATGCAGCTTAAACAGCGCTGAAAGGAGCCGCTATGGAAACCGTAAAGATTGAAAATGCACAGGAATTTGACAGCTTTGTCCGCTCAAACCCGAAAGGCCACATGATGCAGACCTCGGCATGGGGAAAGGTCAAAAAAGAATGGGAATGGAGAGGCTTCATCAGCCGTGACGAAAGCGGAAATATAAAAGGCGTTTGCGGAGTTCTGCTCCGTCAGATACCAATGACGCCGTTTAAGATGATGTATGCTCCGAGAGGCCCCGTCTGCGACCTTGCCGACAAAGAAACCGTCACCGAGCTGCTCACCGCCGTTAAGGAATACGGAATCAAAAACAAGGCCTATACTTTTAAGATTGACACCGACACTCTTGCCTCAAACACGGAATATATCGACCTTCTGAAAAAACTCGGCTTTACCTTCAAGGATCATAACGCCGCTTTCAACACGATTCAGGCAAGATACATTTTCAGGCTTGATATCGCAGGGAAAACCGAAGAAGAGGTCATGGCTTCGTTCCACCCCAAAACACGCTACAACGCCCGCCTTGCGGCAAGAAAGGGTGTAACCGTTGAAATCAAGGGAGCGGAAGCCTGCGAAGAATTCCACGATCTTATGCTGATAACGGGCGAAAGAGATAATTTTGCAACCCGTGACGCTTCATATTTCCGCAGAATCATGGACGCATTCGGCGACGATGCAAGGATTTATCTTGCCAAATACGAGGGCAAAACCATTGCAGGCGCATTGAATGTTATCTGCGGAGACAAGGAATGGTATGTCTACGGCGCAAGCTCCAACGAATATCGCAATGTCATGCCGAACTACCTTGTTCAATGGGAAATGATACGCTGGGCAATCGAACGGGGCTGTAATTATTATGACTTCAGGGGCGGCTACCCCGATGAAAACAATCCCCTGCACGGTATTTTTAAATTCAAAAAGGGCTTCTGCAACGACTACATGGAGCTAATGGGCGAAGCGGATCTGATTATCAACAAATTCGGATTTAAAGCCGTTGACGCCGCTCAAAAGCTTGCAAAATCAACCCGAGGTATCCGTGCAAAGATAATCAACCGCAAGTAATCAGCGCTTTACAAATCAGACAACTCCGAGTCAGAGTATTTCTTTGACTGCTCAAACCTCCATAAAATCATCAGGGCAGCGTCGGCTTCGGCGCTGCCCCGATGATTTTTATTCTTTAATTTATGGCTTTTTCTTTATTCTCGACCAATATTCTCTGGCGGCCTGTTCGTTTTTGTTGTCGCCGAATTCGTAGTATTTTTTATTTTTCAGCGCATCGGGCAGATACTGTTGTTCAACCCAATGGCTCGGAAAATCATGGGCATATTTATAAAACTGCCCTTTGTTTTTGTTATCCTCGCCGTCATAGTGCATATTCTGAAGCTGACGGGGAACGGGACCCGTTCTGCCTGCCGATACATCAGCCATCGCCTCGTTTATTGCGTTATATGCCGAGTTGGATTTAGGGCTGTTCGCAACGAGCACCACGGCATCGGCAAGCGGTATTCTTGCTTCGGGCAGGCCAAGCATCATCGCCGAATCAACCGCCGCCTTGACTATCGGAATTATCTGAGGATAAGCAAGCCCGACATCCTCGCAGGCGCAGACAAGCAATCTGCGGCAGGCTGAGACAAGATCGCCCGCTTCAAGCAGTCTTGCAAGATAATGCACCGCCGCATCGGGATCTGAGCCACGCATCGATTTCTGATAAGCCGATATAATATCGTAATGTTCGTCGCCGTCCTTGTCGTAGCGCATTGCGCTTTTCTGAGTCAGCGCCTTTGCATTTTCAAGCGTTATCAGCTTTTTTCCGTTTTCAGAATTTGCCGAAAGCACGCAAAGCTCAACGCTGTTCATCGCCTTTCTGACATCTCCGCCCGCCGCCGAGGCAATATGAGAATATACTCCGTCCTCAACGGAATATTCCTCTCCCCTGTCCTCAGCCATAAAATCAAACGCTCTTTTAACGGCTTTTTCAATTTCGGCAGGTGTAACGCTCTTGAATTCAAAAACCGTTGAGCGGCTCAGAATTGCGCTGTAAACATAAAAATACGGGTTCTCCGTGGTTGAAGCAATGAGAGTTATTGCTCCGTTTTCGATATATTCAAGCAGAGTTTGCTGTTGTTTCTTGTTGAAATACTGAATTTCGTCAAGATAAAGCAGAATTCCGTTCGGCGCAAGAAAGGTGTCAAGCTTTGCGACAACCTCTTTAATATCCGCCGTGCCTGCGGTAGTTCCGTTGAGTTTGACAAGATGTCGGTCGGTCTTTTTCGCAATTATGCTTGCAAGAGTCGTTTTGCCGACCCCGGGAGGGCCGTAAAAGACCATGTTGGGCAGTTCGCCGGATTCGATAATATTTCTCAGCGGCTTTCCCGTGCCGAGCAAATGGGTCTGACCGACTATATCTTCAATTGTTTTCGGGCGGAGTCTATCCGCAAGCGGAGCCGACATAAATAATCACTGCTTTCTGAGATGCTGTCAAAGTTTTGAAACTGCCGAAGAATAATTTTCGGTTATGATAAGATAAATCGTGCCGTCCGAGGCTTCCGAAACCTCGCTTTGGGCGGTTTTTGCGTAGTTTTCGGGCGAATATGACTGCGTGTTGCTCTTGACGCTTTCAAGATAGGTTTCGAGCGAAGCAATAACGCCCGCCTTGTCTGCGCCGTCTTTCAGTCTGATAAGAATAATTGCGTCGGCGTTGATATCGGGTTCTGCCGCCTCGGCAAAAACATATTCCTCAAACTGAGAAAGGTCAACGCCGAAAAGCGTTTCAATCAGGCTGTCGGGCATGACCGACATTTCGGGCATACCGTCCGAAGCCGAAACGGATGCGTAAATTTCGCTCAGCGGTTTCTTGGCTTCCTTGCCCGTGCAGGAAGCAAGCAGACATATGCAAACCGCCGCCGCAAGGAAAACCGATATAACCCTCTTCATAACAAACTCCTCCTTTTATTTTGCACCGAGCCTTTCAGCCCAGATTTCATATGCACCGTTGCCCTGATGAATAAAGCCGTCGCTGCAATACTTGCCGTCAAGGGCATATTTTTCGTTTTGCAGACCCGACATAATGTCAATATAGTCAAGCCGTTCATCCTCAAGGCAGATAAGCTTCATATTGTGGTTGAGGTTCGCAAGATTGAGATTGTTGAGATTCTTTTTCTGCGCCTGTTCAACCATAAAGGTTGTGCTGACAATATAAATATGAATATTCGGGTCAACGCCCCAAACGGAATTTATCAGCTTGCAGTAGTTTTTGACCGTGCCTTCAACTCCGAAGCCCGAAATATCGTTTATTCCGAGGCAGAAATAAATATTTTTCGGCTTAATCTCCTCAACCGCCTTGAGAAGCGGCATTTCTTTGCCCTTATAAATCGGATGCTTGAAGCCCTTATCCGCCGCCATGCTTTTGCTCAGGGCGTAGTGCACGGCATATGAGCCTGCGGTCAGAAACACGGTTTCTTTCATTATCCCCTGCTTTGCGCAATAGCGTGAAAAACCGAGAGATACGGAATCGCCGACAAAGACCGAATCCGACAAATCGGGCTTTTCGGTTGTTGAGCCGACGGGAGTGCCCGTTGATTCCTCGGCGGAATAAATTACTATTCTTTCGGGAAATGCAAGAGTCAGAAGCTCAGTCGGCTTTTCGGTTTGTGAAAGCGTCTGCGGCTGAGATTTTCTGACCGTTGACGGCACAAAAGCGGAATATTCCGCAGTCACCCTGCTTTGACGCCGTGAAGCTCCGATTTCATAATATCCGATTTTAAAAGCGACCGCACACAACACCAAAACCGCAAAAATTACCGCTGTTTTTGCAAGCGTTTTCATCTGTTACCCTCCGAAAAATCGCTTTTCTCATTTTTCAGAATTAAATTATAGCATAAAGACCTGCGATTGTCTATACTTTCCCGTGCTTTACATTTCGGAGAATTAATGATATAATAATATTATAATTCAGATTCGGAGAGCTTTTGCATGGATAAATTCAGAAAAGAATACCTCGGCTCGGGGATAACCGCCTTCGTTTCGGATTCTCACAGCTTCGGAACGGACGCAGTTCTGCTCGCTGATTTCTCGTCGCCGTCAAAACATTCCGTCTGCTGTGACCTCGGCTCGGGGTGCGGAATAATCCCCCTTCTTTGGTGCAAAAAAGAGACAGGCAAAATCACCGCCGTTGAGCTTCAGGAGCTTGCGGTTGAACAGATTAATGCGGCAATAGAATATAATTCGCTCTCCGAAAGGCTCAGCGCAGTCAATGCAGATTTAAGGGAGCTTAAAGGCTCTGTTCCGTTCGGCTGTTTCGACCTTGTGACGATGAATCCACCCTACAAGGCAAGCGGAGCGGGAATTGAGAGCCGAAGCGGAGCGGATAAAATCGCAAGGCACGAAACAATGTGTACCTTTTCGGATATTTGCGCCGCCGCAAAAAAACTGCTCAATTTCGGCGGTAAACTCTGCATGTGCATCCGCCCGGAGCGGCTGTGTGAGCTTATGCTTGAAATGCATTCGGCAGGCATCGAGCCGAAAAGACTTCGTCTTGTTGCAAAATGCCCCGGCAAAGCGCCGTGGCTTGCACTGATTGAAGGTCGCAGAGGCGGTAAAAGCGGAATAACCGTTGAACCCGAGCTTTTTGTTCACGACTCTGACGGGGGTTACTCCGAGGAAATGAAAAAAATCTACGGCGATTATCTTTTGGAAAACAGAGGTGAAAATTCTTGAGCGGAACTCTTTTTGTTGTCGGCACACCCATCGGCAATCTCGGAGACATATCTCCCAGAGCGCTCAGCGTTCTTGAAAGCGTTGATTTCATTGCCGCCGAGGATACAAGAGTCAGCCTCAAGCTTTTGAATCACTTCGGGATAAAAAAGCCGATGATAAGCTATTTTGAACACAACCGATTTGAAAAAGGGCCGATAATTGCCGAGCGTTTGCTGAAAGGCGAAAACTGCGCAATTGTAACGGATGCGGGAATGCCCGCAATCTCCGACCCCGGCGAGGATCTTGTTAAGCTCTGCATTGAAAAGGGAATACGGATTGAAGCCGTTCCCGGTCCGTGCGCTTTTGCAACGGCTCTTGCAGTTTCGGGAATGCCGTCACGGCGTTTCACCTTTGAGGGCTTTCTGCCGACGGATAAGCAGGATAGAAAAGCACATATTGAATCGCTTATCGGCGAAAAAAGAACGATGATTTTCTATGAAGCTCCGCATAAGCTTGCCGCAACTCTCTCCGACCTTGCCGCCGCTCTCGGTGACAGAGAAACGGCGATAGTCAGAGAATTGACCAAAATTCACGAGCAGGTTCTGAAAACAACCCTATGCGCCGCATCGGAAAAATATTCCGCCGAAAGCATAAAGGGCGAAATCGTTCTGATTGTTGCGGGTGCAGACCCTGAGGCAAAAGACGAAATGACGCTTGCTCAAGCGGCGGATTATGCAAAGGAGCTTATCAAAAATGGCGACAGCAAAACCGACGCCGCAAAGATTGCCGCAAAGATGAGCGGCTTGAAAAAAGGCGATATATACAAGCTTTTGGTGGAGGAATAAACATATGCTTCAATACTATTCGGAACGCCCGTATCTGTTTTTGATTTTTGCCGTGCTCATCGCTCTGACGGTGTTTGTCTGCATAATGGCGGGCAGGGCAAGCTCAAGAAGATACAAGGCGAATGAAAAAATAATGAAAAAGCTGAAAGAGGAAAACGAGCTTCGCAACGAGTTTGCCGTTCTGACAGAAACGCTTGCGGAAAAATCCGAGCCTGAAAAGCTTTTTAAAGGCGTTGCCCTGAATCTGCAAAAGCGTGTTTCCGATGCGGAGGATATGATTGCCGAGTTCAACTCTCTCACCTGCGAACAGCGGGAAATATATGCTCTGTCCGTTGTTGCCGAGGACGGCTCGGAAAAGCTCAGCAATTTTTTCAGAGCCAGCGTTCAGCCCCTGACGGGAGCGGCGCTTGATGCGGTCAAACACATTTTCGGCGGTAAGGCGGCGGAAATTTTTGAAAGCGAATTTAACTCCTTTGACCCCGACAATGAAACCGCTTCCGTAATTCCCGCAGAGATTGAGAAAAAGGACGCCGAATTTGCCTCAATTCTGCCCGAAAACGAGCTTTGCCGCAAAGCGGGAATGTTCATAAAGGAAAATTTTAATAAATTTATCTGAATATAATCACCTCCCGAAGCCGAAAATATCGGTAACGGGAGGTATTATTATGGAATTTAAAGGAAGCAGAACGGAAGCCAATCTTATGGCGGCATTCGCAGGCGAATCGCAGGCAAGGAACAAATACACCTTTTATGCCGATAAGGCAAAAAAAGACGGTTATGAGCAGATTGCCGATATTTTCATGAAAACCGCCGACAACGAAAAAGAGCACGCTGAAATATGGTTCAAGCATCTGCACGAAAACTCAATTCCGGGAACGGCGGAAAACCTTCTTGATGCGGCGGCAGGCGAAAACTACGAATGGACTGAAATGTATAAAGAATTTGAGCAGGTCGCATCTCAGGAGGGCTTTACGGAAATTGCCGCTCTGTTCAGAATGGTCGGTTCAATCGAAAAAGAGCACGAAAACCGTTTCAGAACCCTGAGCAAAAATCTTGAACAGGGAATCGTTTTTGCCAAAAGCGGCGAAACCGTATGGCTGTGCCGCAACTGCGGTTATATCCATGTTGCCAAAGCCGCCCCGAAGGTCTGCCCCGTCTGCGCTCATCCTCAATCATTTTTTGAGGTCAAGGCAGAGAATTATTGACGCCGTTTGCGACAGATACGCATCAAAAAAGAGGCTTCCGTTTTGGAAGCCTCTTTTTTGATAATAATTATTCGATTTCGTTTGAACCCGCATGGGAAACGCTCTCGGATTCTCTGAAAAGCAGGGAAATACACCAAACACCTGCGAGGGCAACAAGTGTGTAGACAATTCTGCTCAGAATTGCTCCCTGACCGCCGAAAATCCAGGCGACAATATCAAACTGAAACAACCCTATGCTGCCCCAGTTGAGCGCACCGATTATTACAAGAATCAGTGAAATTTTATCAAGCATTCGTTTCAACTCCTTAATTGCTTTTCAAGGATATTATTAGCCGAATGAATGCTTTTATACTTTCAAGAGCAGGAAATCTTTAGAAATAAAATTTAACATCGCTGTCTTTGAGCAACGGTGCATTTTTATCCTTTTCGGAAAGAACGGGGTCGGTTATTCCCCAGTCAACTCCGATTTCGGGGTCGCAGAAGCAGATGCTTCTGTCATTTTCGGGGGAATAAAATTCATCAACCTTATATGAAATTTCAACATTTTCGCTCAGGGTTACAAAGCCGTGAAGACAGCCTTTCGGAATAAAAAGCATTTTTTTGTTTTCTTCGCTCAGTTCAACCGCAATCCACTTCATAAAAGTGGGCGAGCCTTGACGGATATCAACCGCCACATCGAGAATTTTACCCTTGAGGCAGGTCAGAAGCTTCGCCTGAGCCATCGGGTCAGTCTGGCAATGCAGACCTCTGAGAGTTCCTTTTTTTGCCGAAAAAGAACGGTTATCCTGAACAAAGTCAACATTTATGCCGAGCTTTTCAAATTCTCTTTTTGAATATGTTTCGTAAAACCAACCTCGGTTATCACCGAAAACCTTCGGTTCAACAATATAAACGCCGTTAACGGCAGTTTCATTCAGCGTCATTGTCATTCTCCAATCCCCAGCAGGGTCTTTCGCCGGGCTTATCGCTTGAATAAAGAATTTTACCCTCGGCAACGGAGCGCAGATGCTGGCCGTAGGAGGATTTGCCGTATTTTTCAGCCGAACGGAGCAGAGCCTCACGGCTGATCCATCGCATATTATAGGCAATTTCTTCGGGTGCGGAAATCTTGATTCCCTGAAGCCTTTCAACGGTCTTTATGAAGTTTGCGGCGTCAATCAGGCTGTCAACCGTTCCGGTGTCAAGCCACGCAAAGCCTCTGCCCATAAGCTTGATATCAAGGTCGCCGTTCTGAAGATACATCTGATTGATGTCGGTTATTTCAAGCTCGCCTCTTTTTGACGGCTTGAGCGATTTCGCATATTCAACCACTCTGTTGTCATAGAAATAAAGACCCGTTACGGCATAATTCGATTTCGGAACTTCAGGCTTTTCCTCAATTGAAACGGGAACTCCGTTCTCGTCAAATTCAACAACGCCGAAGCTCTGAGGATTGTCAACATAATAGCCGAAAATCGTCGCTCTGTTCTTATTCTTTGCCGCCTGCCTGAGCATATGTCCGAGACCGTTGCCGTAGAAAATATTGTCTCCGAGCACCATGGCAACATCGTCGCTTCCGATGAATTTTTCGCCGATGATGAACGCCTGAGCAAGTCCGTCAGGGCTTTCCTGAACGGCATATGAGAGGTTCAGACCGAACTGCCTGCCGTTTCCGAGAAGCTCCTGAAACCTTGGCGTATCGGTCGGGGTTGAAATAATCAAAATCTCTCTGATTCCCGCAAGCATGAGGGTCGAGAGAGGATAATATATCATCGGTTTATCATAAACCGGCAGAAGCTGTTTGCTCGTTACCAAGGTCAAAGGATAGAGCCTTGTTCCCGAACCGCCGGCTAAAATGATACCTTTCAATCAAAACACTCCGTTTCAAAATTGAACTGCCGCAAGCTTTTATTTTAGAGTATAATACCACTATTTGTTAAAAATGTCAACAAACAATAGAGATTTTCGCTTTTCCTTTATGAAAATTGTTAATAAAGCCGTTTTTTTCGTTTATTTTTAAATAAAAGGTTTACATTTAAAACAGAATGTGATATAATCGGTTAGAACATTTGTTCATAGACGGAGGGTCGGATTTTATGGATAAATTTGTGCTTCATTCAAAATATAAGCCTATGGGCGATCAGCCCCAGGCAATCGAACAGCTCGTTGACGGGCTTAACAAAGGCTATGCCGAGCAGACGCTTCTCGGCGTTACGGGTTCGGGCAAAACCTTCACCATGGCAAACATCATCGAAAAGGTCAACAGACCAACGCTTGTGCTTGCCCACAACAAAACTCTTGCGGCGCAGCTTTGCTCGGAATTCAGGGAATTCTTCCCCGAAAACGCCGTTGAATATTTTGTTTCGTATTATGATTATTATCAACCCGAAGCCTATATTCCGACCACCGACACATATATCGAAAAGGATTCCGCAATCAACGATGAAATCGATAAACTGCGCCATTCGGCGACCTCTGCTCTGTCAGAAAGGCGTGATGTTATTATCGTTGCCAGCGTCTCCTGCATTTACACCCTCGGCGATCCGATTGATTACCGCAGTATGGTTATTTCCCTGCGCACGGGCATGGAAAAGAGCCGTGATGAGCTGATTGAAAAGCTCGTTTCGATTCAATATGAACGCAACGACATTGATTTCAGCCGAAACAAATTCAGGGTCAGAGGCGATGTTGTTGAAATTTTCCCCGTTTATTCAAACGAAAACGGAATAAGAGTTGAGTTCTTCGGCGATGAGATTGAACGCATCAGCGAAATCAACGCTTTGACCGGTCAGGTTAAAAATGTTGTTTCTCACGCCGCAATCTATCCCGCATCTCACTATGTTATTTCTCCCGAAAAGCTTGAAAAATCAATCGAAAAAATCTATTCCGAAATGCTTGACAGGGTTAAATATTTTGAAGAAAACGGCAAACTGCTCGAAGCTCAGAGAATAAGGCAGAGAACAGAATATGACATTGAAATGCTGCGTGAAACGGGCTTTTGCAAGGGCATAGAGAACTATTCAAGGGTTATGTCAGACAGAGAGCCCGGCTCTGCTCCGTTCACTCTGCTTGATTATTTCCCCGATGATTTTATTCTTTTCGTTGACGAATCCCATGTCACTCTGCCGCAGGTCAGAGCAATGTACGGCGGCGACCGGGCAAGAAAAGACAGTCTTATTGAATACGGCTTCCGTCTGCCCTCGGCATATGACAACCGACCGCTGACCTTTGACGAAT
>JAEDKI010000185.1 GCA_016295895.1 Clostridiaceae bacterium
TATTGAAATAGTTGACAAAAATTATCATCTATGTTAAAATATTTTGTTATAAAGCTGATAAAACGGAGGAAATCATGAGTCACTTTTTTGATTTGTTTTATGATGAAGTAATTGTTGATATAGTTGATAATGCCCACCTTCTTCTCAGGCTTCTGATTGCCTGCCTGTGCGGCGCATTTATCGGATTTGAGCGAAGCCGCCGTCAGAAGGATGCGGGCATCAGAACTCATATGATTGTTGCTCTCGGTGCGGCTCTTGCCATGGTCGTTTCAAAATACGGTTTTTTCGATTTGGCGCAGTACGGAGAGTTTTTGAAAGCGGACGCTTCAAGAATCGCCTCGAATGTTATAACCGGTGTCGGTTTTCTCGGAGCAGGTGTTATTTTCGTCAGAGATATTTCGATTAAGGGTCTGACAACTGCGGCGGGAATCTGGACTACGGCGAGCGTCGGGCTTGCGATTGGTTCGGGAATGTATACCATCGGAATCGGCGCAACGATTCTGATGATTGTGTTCCAGCTTTTCTTCCACAAGTTCTTTACTCGCCTTGAGAACACCGTCAACGAGTTCTCCGTTGTTGTCAACGACAACCCCGAAGCGGTTAAAAAATTCAGAAAGATGCTTGCGGAGCATAATGTTTTTGTTGAAAAATGCAAGATGACGAGAAACCCCGATTCAACCATTTCGCTCGATATCACCATCAAAAAGGCAAGAACAACCTCGATGGATGAGGTGCTTCTTGTTGCCGAAAATAACGAAGATATCATTACGGTTGAGATATAATTGAATAAAAGGAGAGGCAGCCTGATTTGTGTCAGACTGCCTTTTTGATTATTTGATTTTATTCTCCCATTCCTCCGCTTTGAATCCCGTCAGCGCATAATCATCGCCGACAATCAGAGGCCTTTTAACGAGCATACCGTCGCTTGCAAGCAGTTTTAACTGCTCGTCCTCGCTCATTTCGGGTATTCTGTCTTTCAGATTCATCGATTTATAGAGAAGTCCGCTTGTGTTGAAGAATTTTTTCAGAGGCAGACCGCTCATTTCATGCCATTTTTTCAGCTCATCATAGGTCGGGTTATCCTCTTTGATATGTCTGTCGGAATATTCAATTCCTTTTTCGTCAAGCCACTTTTTCGCCTTCTGACAGGTGGTGCATTTGGGATATTCAATAAATAAAATCATCAGAAAACCTCCTTGATTTTTTCGAGAATGTCTTTATCTGCGGGGCAGAAATTATACTGCGGAATTTCGTCGGGAGTAATGCTCCTGATGTCGTTATGCTCAAGCTTTTTCGGAGTTCCTTCGGCAATCTCGGCATTGAAAAGGGTCAGGTGAATCGTTATGTCGGGATATTCGTGGTCAACCTCGGCAAAGATACTGCCGACCCTGACAGTAACGCCGATTTCTTCCCTGCATTCCCTGATAAGAGCCTGCTCAAGAGTTTCGCCCTTTTCGACCTTGCCGCCGACAAATTCCCATTCAAAAGCCCTTGTTTTTGTTGCGGGTCTTTGGAATATCATAAATTTTCTGCCGTCTCTGATAAGAGCGGCAACAACCTGCGTCATTATTAATCATCTGCTTTCTTTTGATTGTCAGTTTTATTATATCATTAATATATACGGTTTGTCAAATTCCGAAAAATCGTATTTCACGGTTGAAATTACCGCTGATTTCATTTATAATGTTGATATCCGTTCCGAAAAGGGAAGTGAGATTTTTATGGTTAAATCTGATAACGGCGGTTATAACCTTCTCGGCAGACTTTTTGAGCTTCGGGATTCGGATTATCTTGATTTTAACAGCCGATTGATTCCGACCGTGCCGAAAGAAAAGATGATTGGCGTTCGCACTCCCGAGCTACGAAGGCTTGCAAAGGAATTTTCAAAAACCGAATTTGCCGACGGGTTTATGGATTCTCTGCCGCATAATTACTATGAAGAAAATAATATTCATGCGTTTTTGATTGAGAATATCAAGGATTATTCGGAGTGCATTTCAAGGCTCAACCGATTTTTGCCCTATGTCGATAATTGGGCAACCTGCGACATGATGCGCCCGAAAGTGTTCAAAAAGCATCTTCCCGAACTGCTCGGAAGCGTCGGAAATTGGCTTGCTTCGGGGGAAACCTATACCGTTCGATTCGGCATTGAAATGCTGATGAATTTTTATCTTGACGAACATTTCAGTCCCGATTATCCCGCCATGGTTGCAGAAATCCGCTCAGATGAATACTACATAAAAATGATGCAGGCGTGGTATTTTGCAACCGCTCTTGCAAAGCAATGGGACGAAGCGATTAAATATATCGAGCAGAACAGGCTTGATGTGGATACTCACAATAAAACGATAAGAAAAGCCGTTGAAAGCTATAGGATAACGGATGAGCAAAAGGCTTATCTGCGAGGGCTGAAACGCTGAAAATTAACCGTTAGGAGAATAAATAATGTATTACAAAATCGAAAATGAATTTTTAACCTGTGAAATTGATGATATGGGCGCACAGCTCCATTCGCTCATACTCAAAGAAAACGGAAAAGAATATATCTGGCAGGGCAACCCCGAAATATGGTACGGTCAGGCTCCCGTTCTGTTCCCGATTATCGGCCAGCTTATCGGCGATAAATACCGTTATAACGGCAAGGAATACACCATGCCCAAGCACGGGCTTGCAAGAAAGCTTCCGTTTGCGGTTAAGGAATGCGGCGGAGCAAAAGCCGTTTTCAGCCTTGAAAGCGACGAAAACACGCTAAAAAGCTATCCGTTTGAGTTTGAGCTGCTCGTTATTTTTGAGCTTTGCGGCAAATCGCTTGTCAACACCATGACAGTTATTAACAAGACTGACGGAGAAATGTATTTCTCAATCGGCGCACATCCCGGATTTAACTGCAAGGTGGGCGACATTATCGAATTTGAGAAGCCCGAAACCCTTTCAACCGAGAGAATTGACAAGGAAAATCTGATTATCCCCGAAAAATTCCCGCTGATTGAAAATTCAAGAGAAATCGAAATCACAAAAGAGATTTTCGAGCCTGATGCTCTCATTCTTTCGGGCATGAAGTCCGAAAAGCTCCGCATAAAGGGCGAAAACGAGATAGAATTCACTTTCGGCAAATGCCCGTTCCTCGGCATCTGGGCAAAGCCCGGCGCACCCTATGTCTGCCTTGAACCGTGGTACGGTGTTAACGACGGCAGAGAGGTCAAAAATGATATTTCGGAAAAAAGAGGGATTCAGAAGCTCGGAAAAGGCGGAGAGTTCAGCTTTTCATGGACGGCGGAAATCAAATAATTTTAATTATAATAACAAGTGCGGCGTACTCCGATTCAGAGTATGCCGCACTGTTTTTCAATTATATACCTTTTCCGCATATCTTACCGTTGCCATTGCATCGGGGGAATAGCAGTCTG
>JAEDKI010000186.1 GCA_016295895.1 Clostridiaceae bacterium
CAACACCGGGGAAAGTGGTGGTTGTTGTCGGTGCCGTGTTGTTAATGTTGAAGATTGCGAAAGATTCGCCAAGGATGGGCTTGCCGTCATATCTTGCCTTTGCAGCGAATACTGTCTGATCGTCAAGGAATTTTGCATGCTCACTCTGTCCGAGGGCGATGCCCTTTCTCTCGCCGACAATATACATGTCACGGAAGCCGACAACGATATCGCCGTCCGCAAGGAATGAAAGCTTCTGAATCTTTCCGCCGACAACGGGCATTTCGTCATTAACCTTTGAGACAAGAAGTGCCGAATTGTCAAATGCCATTGCGTTCGCTTCGATATCCGTCTTTGTGCGATTGTTCATACACCAAACAAGCTCGCCGTTGGTATATGTATCGTCAAGAACTCCCTTGACCTGAATAATCTGCTTAAAGAACGCAGTTCCGCTCTTGGATGCGAGGTCATACTTAAGAACATTGGAAGTGCTGAGGTTTTTCCACGCAACATCCTTTGCGTTCCAACTGTCGGGCTTAACAGTCTGAGCAAGTCTTGTGACGATTCCGAGAGGCATGTTATTGCCTGTGCCGTAAATAAACGCACGGTCAAGAGCCTTGCCGATTCCTTTGCCGAGCATATCGATGATGTGTGCCGCAAGGTCGATGTCCGAATCCTCAAGCCATGAATTAGGAACGGGGCAATAAGCGGTGACCTTGTTATTGCCAAGCCTTGTCTCCATGAATTTGATATCAACCTCTTTGAAGCCTGCTGTTGCTTCAACCCAGATTGCCTCAGGTGCAACGCTTGAAATAGGAACAACACCGTTGCCTGTGAGCGTTTCAACTCTGAAGAGCGGAAGAAGTTTTGAATAACTGTCGATGTTCTCGCTTACCATTGAGAGCATGATCTCAGGAACATTGATTTCTGCATTAACGACAGAACGGTTCATTCTTGCTCTGACACCGTCAAGGAATTCTCTTACTTCGGCGTTCTGAATGAAAGCCTGCTGTCTCTCTTCGGAGAGCTTATAGAAGATGCTTCTGTGGTTCATTGTGGTCATCCTTTCGTTTTTTCTTTCAGTTTCAGGTGCAGCCGTTGCAGGCTGTTTTGCTTTATTGTTGATTTCGTCAAGCTCTCTTTCAAGCTGTTCGATTTCGCCGTTAAGCTTGTCAACTTCGGCATCGTAGTCGGTTTCGCCTTTCTCGGCTTCAAGTGCCGAAATGTCCTCGTTGATTTTGTCGATATCTTCTTTGGCGGTGGCTTCGTCAAGAGCTTCTCTGAGCTGATTAACTCGCTCATTGAATGCGTCTCTCCTTTTGGTCAGTTCTTCAAGAGATGCTCTCTTTTCTTTGATTGCCCATGATTTTTTAAGCTGCTCAAGCATTGAGTTTTTCCAACCTTTCTTTTGTTTTTTCTTTGTAAACATTTACCGAACGGGTCTTTGCATTTTCGGCATCTTTCTGCCGTGCTTCAATTGCCGTTGCTTCGTATGCAGGGAAGGTGCAAGGGCTGACTTCATATAGCGGTGCGATTTCTTCAATTGAGAAGTGAATCGAGCCATCTTCTCTGTACTCGGTTGATTCCTTTGCAATGTCAAATCCGAAAGAGCATTGATTGACATCGCCACGCTTCACCCTGTTATAAAGGTTCATCGCATCGGTGTCATTCGGATTTATGTCGATTTCTCCGTAAAGCCCTATGTTGTCGCTCTTCAATCTGAGCGTTCCCGCCGTTGTTCTGCCGAGAACAAGAGTTGAATCGTGATTGATTAAGGCTCTGACGTCGGGGTTGTCCGCAAGCACCTTGTCAAAAGCTCCCGACTTGATGCTCTCGCTGATTCCGTTGCAGATTTCGTAGTTTTGGTTATAAACCGCAAAATAACCCGCAATCATCAGATTGTCGCCGTCTTCCCTTGTCTTGAATTCAGTTTGAATTGCTATCTGTCTGCGTTCCATTCGTTTCACCTGCCCATTTTAATTTATTTTGTTCGCCGAGCTTTTCAACCGGAATATAATTTTCAAGTGCTGCATAATCATCCATGCCGTCAATGTCAACGGGCGACATTCCGAGATAGTTTCTGCCCTCGTTTCGGTTGATGATTCCGAGAGCGACTTCATCTTTGACCGCCGCAACCTTTTCTGAAAGATTGTATTGCTTCAAAGATTCGATGTTGAAACACCAATAAAGATTTTTCGCCCACAGCAGTTTTTTTGTAAATTCCTGCTGAACCGTCATCGCCGCCGAAAGAATCGTCGTTTCAACAAAATTGTTATAAGCATCTTTGTTGAAGTCACCGACACCGATGAGGAACGGAGGGATTCCGAAGCTCCGTGCAACAGCTCGCTTGTCGAGTTGCATTCCGTCAAGGATTGCAAGGTCATTCAGCGTTAACGGCTGAATTGTTTTGACATCGATTTCGCCTGCAGGAATAAGCCACGGTTCTCCTGCTTCCGTTTTGTCTCTGTAGCTGTTGAGAATTTTCTCACGCTTTTCCGCCGTGTTAAGCTCTTCGCTGTCTGCCGGGGTTGATATAATCAAGCTCGGTTTCCATTTGCTTTTGAGAAATCCCGTCTTTGTGGCTTGTGCTTGCACAAGGTCTGAAACCGTGTTCTTCAGTAGCGGAGCGATGCCTTCGCCAACATACGGATATAAGCTCGACGGATTCAAAACAAAATGCAAAACTTCATCGGGGTTATAAATTTGACCGTTGCAGGAAATCTGATATCCGCCAAGACTTTTATTGATAAATGAAACCGAATTACCCGGAATCGGAATAAGCTCATTTATATAGTCATCGCTTGTGCTTATCTGCGGAACAACGATTTTATTGCCGTAAATATATAAATCCTTGATGATGTTAAAAATAAAAGTCTTTCGGGTCATAAAGCTGTTCGGCTCGATGTCGAGCTTTCTGCTCAAACCGTTCTTAACCCTTATATCGCCCTTTTCGCCGTTCTGCATGAGTTTGAGCGTCATGTTGCTCACCATGTCGGCGATGATGTTGACGCATCGCAAAACATCTTCATTCTTTGAAAGCGGCGTGTAACCTACGGGCAAGATGAAATTTTCTCCGCCCCAATAGATCGCCCTCTGCTGAGGTGCGTCTCTCTGTCTCTTTTTCCTCATCTAAACACTCCAATCAAAACCAACTGCTTGATTTCTTCTGATTGTTCTTTTCTTCGATTAACCGAATTGTTGCAAATACCGAGCAATCAAACACATCGATTCGCTCGTTAACATCGGTCTTCTCATACATAACCATGTCATCGGTTTTTTCAATCGCTCT